>JANZZA010000535.1 GCA_026419655.1 Armatimonadota bacterium
CGACTGGACCCGTGGTTTGCCAAAAAGGCCGCTGAGGCCGGCGCGCTGATTGTGCCCAACACGAAAGTAGAGGAAGTGTTGACCGACCGGGGCCGCGTCATCGGCGTGCGCACGGGCCGGCCCGAAGGCGAAGTCTATGCCCCCATCACCATCATCTGTGAGGGTGTCAATCCCCAGCTCACGCAGCAGCTTGGCATGCAGGGCGAAATCAGTCTCGAGGATATGTCTTCGACAACCAAGGAAGTCATCGCCCTGCCGCCCGAGGTAATCCAGGAACGTTTCCATATCGGCCCCGACGAAGGGGTTACCATCGAGCTTTTCGGCGACAGCACAGCAGGACTTCTCGGAATGGGCTGGCTGTATACCAACCGCGACACCATCTCTATCGGCGTGGGCGTGAGTCTGCATGACTACGTGAACACCGACATCACCCCTCACGACATGCTCCAGCGGCTCAAGGCCCACCCGATGGTGGCTCCTCTCATAGAGGGCGGGCAGGTACGCGAGTACTCCTCTCACATGATACCCGAGGGTGGATGGCGCAAGCTGCCGCAGCTTTACGGCGATGGGGTACTGGTGTGCGGCGACGCCGCCATGCTCGTCAATGCCGTGCACCGCGAGGGATCCAACCACGCCATCTGGTCGGGCAAACTCGCCGCCGAGACAGCCATCGAAGCCCACGAAAAGGGCGACTTCTCCCGCCGCACCCTGGCTGCCTATTACCACAAACTATTCAAGGAAGTCCCGACGCTTAGCGACTTACGTAAGTACCGCACTGCCATGGAGTACCCGATGCGTCACCGGGCGGTCCTGAACGTCTACCCAGAGCTTGCCGGCTACGCTGCTCGCGAGATGATGACGGTTGATGGCGCGTCCAAGCGTGAAAAGGAATTTCGCATCCTGCGCCAGGTGCTGAGGGCGCGCTCGATTTTCGGCATGGCTTACGACGGCCTTGATGCGCTGAGGATGCTGTAGACAGGCCGGCCAGGCCTGGACGCTGCAGGCGCACGAGCCAACTTCTGGCAAGCGCCGCGGCTAACCCAGGCGATTGCTGGAGGCAGCGCGATGAATGAGGGTTTGGTGGACAAGCTATATCTGCTCAAATACGAAGTAGACGAAGAATCGCATCTGGTAATCAAGGACCAGAAGGTCTGCAGCGAGTGCGAACACAAACCTTGCATAAACCGTTGCCCGGCCGAGGTTTACTCCTGGGAAGGCGACCGGCTACAGGTCGCTTACGAGAACTGCGTGGAGTGCGGAGTTTGCAAGATAGTCTGCCCTTACGAGAACATTGACTGGCGCTACCCTCGCGGGGGCTATGGCGTTTCCTTCAAGTTTGGATAAGCTGCGCGCGCTGACCCAAGGCACGGCTCACAGCGGCTCCGGCATTCTGCCAAGTGGGCGTGCGCGGCGGAAGTAGCGCGAGAAAGTTTGGGGAGGGGGCTGGGAGAGAACTCTTTCCAAAGGGGACTGTTGCGCAACCCACTGTGGTGCCCGCCGACCTCCTTTAGCGAGTACAACCCGAGGCCGCAAAGATAACACTTGCCGCGTTGAGCGGCCCGGAAATGGGTGTGCTGTAACAGTCCCAAAAGAGGCTCTCCTGGCAGACCGTTGCAGGAGCTGAGTTTCGCCTATTTGGAGCGATGAAGGTCTACAACCGCGTGTGCCCAACCTTTTACCCGCAAGCAAGTCCTGGAAGCCGTAAAACGACTTTTGCAACAATCTCCCTGGACAAAGTCTTTCTATGACGCTGGTTTTGGGCGAACTATTGCGTGCAGCGGCGTGCGAGAGGAGTGTAGCAGCAGTGTCCACGATGAAAGCGGCCCGTCTTTTCGGTGCTAAAGACACGCGCGTGGTTGAAGAGGAGCGCCCGCGTCCCGGCCCTGGGCAGATGTTGCTCAAGGTCAAGGCGGTGGCCATCTGTCCGTCCGATGTGCGCTTATGGGAGGACGGCCATGCCGGCGGCACCTATCCTGACCATCCTTTTGTCCAGGGGCATGAGTTTTCGGGCTTAGTCGAGGAGCTTGGCCCGGGCGTGGATGGGCCGCCGCCTGGCACGCCGGTGGCCGTCACGCCCCTGTGGCCCTGCGGCAAGTGTGACCTTTGCCTCGACGGGATGGACAACATCTGCCGCAACATGCCCTTCCCCAGCTTCCCGCAGGCCGACGGGGCCATGGCCGAGTATTTCGCGGTGCCGGCCAGCGCCGTGGCGCCGATGCCGGAGGGCATGGATTTCATCCAGGCGGCCCTGCTTGAGCCGCTCCAGGCGGCGGTTCATGGCGTGGGCCTGGCGGGCCTGCAGCCGGGCTGGACCGTGGCCGTCGTGGGCGCTGGCATTATCGGGCTGAATGTTCTGCAGGTGGCCAGGGCCTGTGGGGCCACAAAGCTCTTCGCCGCTGACCCAATCGAGCAGAACCGCGCCCTGGCCCTCCAGGTGGGCGCCCTGGAAGCGGTGCCCTATGCTTCGGACCTGGCCCAGTTACTGCCGGATGTCACCAGCCAGCCCCGCGTGGTCTTTGAGTGCTCCGGGCATCCGGCGGCGCTGCACCAGTCCATGGACCTTTGTCGTGCCGGCGGCCAGGTAGTAATCCTCGGCGTGCCCCATCCCGATGTCATAGACTTCGACACCCGCGCCCCACGCCGGAAGGAACTTCACTTTGTCTTCTCCCGCCGCTACCGTGCCCGCGACCTGCATACCGCCATCGAGCTGATACGCGACGGCAAAGTAAATCTGGGCCTGTACCCCGTGCGCACCTACCCGCTGGAGAAGGCCGCCGAGGCAATGCAGGCCGCTTACCGGCGCGAGCCGGGCATCCTGCGCGTCGTGGTGACGATGGAATAGCAAGCGGCGGGAGTATTCAGGTTGCTCAGGATTTTGTTTCGGGCAGGAAAGGGTAAGACCTAGAGAATCACCTTGGTGGTCCAGCCCAAGGCCCGGCGGTGGCTTATACAGGGCCACAAAAGTGTATAAAGTCGTGTGTCCCACCTTTTACCTCGGAGCGCATTCCCGAGGCGGGGCAGAAACTTTTGCAACAGTATTCTTACAAGACCCATTACTTCCGCACCCGGACGGCATCCTGCCGCGCCCCCGGCGCAGGGCCAGCCCGCCAGCGCCGGCGCACACGGGTCGCCCATCAGAGGGGGCGCAAAGGTGGGCACATCGGCCCGGTGTCGGCGCACACGTGCGTCCGCTCGATGTGGCGCAGAGCTATCAATAGCACGTATAGCCGCCGTCTATTACCAGCGTGTGGCCGGTCATGTAGCTGGAGGCATCAG
>JANZZA010000235.1 GCA_026419655.1 Armatimonadota bacterium
AGATGTGTATAAGAGACAGGTCTTTGTGCCGCCCAGGTCAACGCCGAGGAAATATGCCATGTGCTTGCCCCCTTGTCTGAAGAACTATACACCACGGCCACTGGAGGGCGCAGCGCAACCTGGGGCGCGTGCGCGACGCCTGGCGGCCTCTGCATCTTTGCGTATGCGTGTGCGGCGCAGCAAAACATTGGTCCTGGCACGGCAATGCTTGGTGGAGCCGCAAGTCTAAAGGCTCCGGCACGTGTCCCTCTTTGAATAGAGGCTCCAGCGCGTGCCCTCTCTAAAAACGCGACAGTTGCAAAAGCTGGCGCTGGCCTCTCCAGAGTGAAGAAAATGTACAGTGGTTTAGGCTCGAGCTTTTACCTGCGACCGCGCCCAGGGGCCGCGAAAGCGGCTTTTGCAACAGTCTCGTGAAAAGAGGCTTCGGCGCGTGCCCATCTTTGAAAAGAGGGTTGCTGAAAAACGCTCATTTTAGGCCCGCGCCGCAGATAGTGCTGCCTCTGCGGCCCCAGGGTTGTACTCGCTGAGGGAGGCGGGACCCGCAAAGCTGGATTGTGCGCGAATCACGCTCAGGTGACTATTGCAAAAGCCCCCTGAGCGGCCGCAAGAAATGAATGCAGGTGAAAGGTCGAGCGCACTGCCTTGTAGGCTTGCTGGGTGCCCACGCAGACCTGCATGAGTTTTTGCACCAATCGCCTAGAAGCATCAAACAGCAGCCTATTTGCGCCGCGTGCTGAACTTGGGGGAGCTTTTTACGTCGCTTTTCTTGAGACAAATCACGCCTTTGCGCGTTTGAACATACCGGTAAGAGGCGGTTTTACGCGCTGGGGGTGACTGTTGTGCGACGCGGCTTCACTTTAATTGAGTTACTGGTGGTCATCGCTATCATTGGCATCCTGGCGTCCATTCTCTTCCCCGTTTTCGCCCGGGCGCGGGCCAAAGCACGTCAGGCCCAGTGCATCAGTAATCTGCGCCAGCTTGCCACGGCCTTCTCCATGTACACCTCGGACTACGACGAGATGTTTCCCGGGGCGCCCAATGGCCCGGCCGGCAGCGGCATGTATGGTGGCTGGGTCTGGTATGCGGCCTTCGGCACGCCAGGCCCAGGCTACTTCGACGTGACCAGAGGCGCCCTGTATCCCTACGTGCGAAATGCTCAGGTCTATATGTGTCCTGATGACCGCACCGGCAGCGGCTGCAGCTTTGAACTCAACAGCTACCTGCGCCACGCGCCGCTGGCTATCATCGAAAAACCTGCGGAAACGCTGATGCTCATCCCGGAAGACGCCAGCGGGTCGGCCAATGACGGGTATTTTGATGTGCCCTGGGGAGACGTAGCCGCCAGGCGCCACAACGACGGCCTGACGTGCAACTTCGTGGACGGGCACGCCAAGTGGCTGAAGCTGTCGCGCGAAGAAGTCTGGCAGGCCTGCTGGCCCCCCTAAGCCCGAGACGACCCCGCAACTTCACCACCGCTGAGTTTGCCCCAGAGGCGCTCCTGCGGCCACCGCAGCACAAGACAGGTTTTTTTCCTGCGCCGCTATGGTCGAAAGGTCTCGCCCGTCGCGCGTGGAAGCGCCTGCGCTGGTCGGGGCCGGCGCCCCGAAAATAAGTGCCGGGAGTGATGGATATGCCGCGGCGGGTTTTTGATGAGCGTGACCTTTCACTGGTCAAAGAGGTCCTGGATTCGGGCATGCTTTCGGGCCTGGGCGGAGGGCAGATGACGCCGCGATTCGAGCGAGAGTTTGCCGCCGCCCTCGGTGCCAAGTATGGAGTGGCAATGAACTCGGCAATGTCCGTGCTTCATGCGTCAGTCAAGGCTGCCGGAGCCGGCGCAGGTGATGAGGTAATCTGCGACCCGGTATGCGTCTTTGGAGCGGTCGCGACGATGTACAACAACGCCGTGCCCGTCTTCGTTGACATTGACCCCGTCACCCACAACATGAACCCGGACCTGCTTGAGGCAAAAATCACCGACCGCACCAGGGCCATCATCGTCACCCACGTCTGGGGTCTTCCTGCGCCTATGGACAGAATCATGGAAATTGCGCGGCGCCACGGGCTGTTCGTCATCGAAGATTGCGCCCACGCCATCTTCGCCTCCTACAAGGGCCAGTACACAGGCACCTTCGGCGATGTTGGCTCCTTTAGCTTCCAGATGAGCAAACAGATGGCTCTGGGCGACGGCGGGATGGCAGTGACGAATGACGAGAAAGTCCGCGACGAGCTTGCCCTACATGCAGGCGCCCCCACCTTTCACTCCGTTGCCTACGGTCTGCACTGGAACTACCGCATTACGGAAGTCACCGCCGCTATCGGCATAGCCCAGCTAGAGCGCATGCATGACTACATCGCCGGGCTTCAGGCGGTGGCCAAACTTTACGACGATGCCGTGGCAGGCTGCGAGTGGCTGACGTTGCAGCGGGCTGGCCCTGAATACGTTCACACCTTCCATTTCTGGGTTGCCACCTTCTGGGGCGACCGCCACGGCATTTCTATGGAGGATTTCCGGGCTGCGCTGGAGCGCCACGAATGTGGTGTCAACATCGGCTATACAGGCATGCCGGCCTATAAACATCCGCTGATTGCCGAGCGCCTCGGTTATGGACGCGGCTGCCCCCTCGACTGCCCGCTCTACGCCGGCCAGGGCAACCAGTATCCGGAAGGCCTTTGCCCCGTCGCTGAGGAAGTTATCCCGCGCATGGTCCTTGTCTATACCTTTTCCGACGACGAATACCATAAGGTCAACGCCGAACGCTTGCACCAGGTCGTCGAGGAAATTTCCTGATTGCCACGGTTCCTGGACACACCACTGTCCGGCAACCGGCCGGCAGGACCTGCGGAACACGCGCGGCTGGCGCCGCGTGGGGCTGCCAGCGTTACAGTGGTAGAGTGCAAAGCCGAGTGGGCGCTTGCGGCCAGCGGCGGGCGAGCGGTACACTGTCGCCGGGTGCCCATGTCGGTAAGTCAGGAGAGTGATCAGTCTCACCGTCTCGCGGGGTCCTCTGTGTGGGGCCAGGCGGGAGTAATGGTGGGGCTGCTCGCGGTTGTTTTTGGTCCCACCTGGGCTTGGGCCGTGGGCATCTGGCGGGAAAGCGAATATTACGGCCACGGCTTCCTCATCATTCCAATCAGCGGCTATCTTGCATGGCGGTTGTACCGCACCCGCCCGGCGGCAAGCGGCGCCACCTGGCCCGGGCTACTGGTGATGAGCGCTGGCCTGATCCTGCACGTGGTCGGCCGCCTCCTTGACGTATGGTTCCCGTCGGGCTTCGGTTTTGTGGCGGCGCTGGCTGGTTTGGTGTGGTGGCTTTGGGGTGGAAAAACGGCTCGCCATTTCTGGTTCCCCATCGCATACCTGGCCTTTGCCGTGCCCTTAGAGCGCATCCTGGTCCTCCAGTTGGCTCAGCCCCTTCAACTCGGTTCCAGTGCGGCTGCGGCTTTTTTTCTAAAGAGCACGGGACTGCCTGTGGAGCACGCCGGGACGACCCTGCGTGTCCCGGACTATACCTTCGAGGTCGCGGTGCCCTGCAGCGGCCTTAAGACCGCCATTGCGATGACTGCCCTTTCGGCCCTGGTCGGGTATCTGCTGACCGGGGCGCCGCTTGCGCGGGTGATGGTCTTCCTGGCAGGGGTACCCGTGGCTCTGGTGGCCAACGCTGTGCGGATAGTGGTCGTCCTGGTGCTGGCGAGCACAGTCAGTCCGGCCGTGGCTGAGGGCTTCTTTCACACGGCATCAGGATTGCTGGTGTTTGCGCTGGGGTTTGGCGGGTTGCTGGTTGTGGCGAGGCTCCTGGGATGCAGAGGTATACGGTCCGATATCTAGTAGCGTGCACACTGCTGGCGGTGGTTGGTCTTGCAGGACACGCTTTGACGCGACGACAGCCCCAGGGACACGTCAAGCCGCCCGACTGGGCCCACACACTGCCCCGCCACGTAGGGGGATGGACCGGCCAGGACATCGCCCCAGACAAGGAAGTGGCCGACTACCTCGCCGCCGATGCGCTGCTCGTCCGCCGGTACACCAGGGAAGGGCGGGTGGTTGACGTCACGGCAGTCTTCGGCACGCGCTGGCGGGCGCTGCACTCTCCGGCGGGCTGCTATCCCTCCCAGGGCTGGCAAATCCAGGAGCGCAGCGAAATCGAGATAGCGCCTCTCGGCCCGCTCCCTCATCCCGGCCCGCTACACGCCGAGAAGCTGGTTGTCAAACAAGCCGACAGGCATTTGCTCGTCCTTTACCTTTACGCCCACCCCGGAGGCACCACCGCAAGCTGGGTGCAACAATGCCTGAAAGTGACGAGTAGTAGGGGCGCCAGCGGGGGTATAGTACTGATAGTTAACGCCGAGTTCACTCCGCAGACTGAGTCCAAAGTAGAGGCCGACGCTCGGCAACTGGTTAGTCTAATATACCCTTACCTGGTGAAACACTGGTATGAGCACTGACGGCGGTTTAGGAGCTGTGGATGGGCCGGATACCGAGGCCGCGCGGGCCAATTCTGTGCCGGCGGCAGCCCTGCCCACGGTGGTTGGATTCCCACGCCGGGAAAGCCCCGCTTATCTTGTCGCCAAGCGAATCCTCGACATACTTGGAGCCACCGCGGGCATCCTTTTGTGTATCCCGTTATGGATGATTGCTGGGGTCCTGATCAAGCTAGACTCGCCCGGCGGAGTTTTTCACGTCCAGCAGCGCGTGGGAGAGGGCGGAAGGCCCTTCCGGTTCTACAAGCTGCGCACTATGTACCTGGACGCCGAAAAGCGATTGGAAGAGCTTAGGGCCCACAATGAGATGTCCGGGCCAGTGTTTAAGATCCGGCGAGACCCCAGGATAACACGGGTGGGCCGGTGGCTGCGCCGTTTCAGTCTGGACGAGACGCCACAACTGATCCACGTGCTATTGGGGCAGATGAGCCTGGTCGGCCCCCGCCCGCCCCTTCTAGAAGAAGTACTCCGCTACGAACCATGGATGACCGAGCGATTAAGCGTGCGGCCGGGCCTGACCTGCATCTGGCAGGTCGAGGGCCGCAACGAAGTGCCCTTCGAAAAATGGGTCGAGATGGACATCTACTACATCCGCAATCGCAATTTCTGGATGGACCTCCGGCTTCTTCTGCGCACTATCGCGGCGGTCCTCATCGGCCGGGGCGCATACTGACGGGGCTCCTCGGCGCGGCTGCCCCTTTGGCGCGATAGATTCTCCGCGGCGGCATTGCTCACAATACCAGGCGGGCTATCCTAGCGCCGGTTGGTCGCCTGGATTAAAACGCTTCCCGGCCAAAGACCGTTTGGTTGTCTCAAGTAATGGTTGCGAAAGCCGCCGTGGGCCTACCTAAAGTGCAGAAAGGGTACATGGCTGGGCGCTAGGGAGACTGTTGCAAAACTCACCCTGGCGTGGCTGGCAGTCCGCGAACGGCACAGATTTGTGCCGGCAACTCATACTGGGCGGGTGCGAATCACTAATGAAAAGAAGGTTTTGCAACAGTCACCTAGGCCTTTTATTTGCGTTCACTTCTTGCGGCCGCCGAGGTGGCTTCTCTAATAGTCGCATCAGAGAAGGTCTGTTGAAGATAGGTTTCGGCCGTCCGCCTCAGGTCCTGAGGGCACGGACGTGCTGCCCGCTCACCAAATCTTCACGCTCTTCCCAGGTCTGCAGGACGCCCCGCAGCTTGTTCAGTTGGACAACAAGCTCATCCACCCAGGTGACGCGGTAGCGCTGGCCGAGCTTCACGCATTTCTTCCGACCGGTGGGGCTGAGGAAGTGGAGAATGATTCGCTGTTGACCAGGGTAGCGGAGCAGTAACTCGCGGAGCGCCTGCACCACGGCCAGCATAGCCGAACTTAGCCTTCTGGCCCCCGACACACCGGTGGTCATTCACGGCGAAGTCCATGGCTTCGAGCCGAGGCAGAGCCAGCGGGGCAACGATTGGCTGCGGTTCATGCTTTCTGACCTTAGCGGAACGACGCGGGTCGTGGTCTTTCCGGCGAAAATGGAAAAGTGCGCCGGGGCGGTATTGCCGGGGGATGTGATTGTCGTCGAAGGC
>JANZZA010000265.1 GCA_026419655.1 Armatimonadota bacterium
GTAGCAGTCGCCCAGGGCCGCCAGGACAATGGGTTGTCCGGGGTGCTCTCGAGCCAGCTCGCGCAGTCGGTGGCGAGCTTCGCGCCATCGCCCGGCCTCAAGCAATGCCTGGGCTTCCTGTACTTCGGCCCTCAGCAAATCATCCGGGCTGCTCACATTCTCTGCCACCGTGCCTGCCCCCCGATAGGCCTTCGCAGGGTGACCTCGGCGCTCCTACTCGTAATGCTTTTCCATCCTGTGTCTGGCCACCTCATAACCGGCGCTCTTGTACAACGCCACTGCCTCCGGGTTGCAGATGCTTACATCCAGGGTCGCCTTGGGACATCCCCGCGCCCTGAACCAATCGTCTGCTATGGCCAGCAGTTTCTTGCCGTAGCCCTGTCCCCGCAGGTCCGGAGCCACGTAAACGTTCTTCACGTATCCAACCAGTTCGTCCACCATCGTAGACCTTATCTCGATCCACAGAAAGCCGCATACCCTGCCATCGTCGTCCAGCACGAAAAGCGCCTCATAGGGGCTGCGAACGGCGTATCTTAGCTGGGTCTCGTATTCATGCAAAAAGGCCCGCGTCACGCGGAAACCAGGAAAGTTCCGCTCGTATACCTCGTACTGGAAACTGAGGACCGCGTCCTTATCGGCCGGCCAGCGGAAAGGTCTAACCCGAGGGGCCAAGGTTCTTCTCCCGGTGCCGCAAGTCTAGCCACCCTGGTCAATCAGCAGTACGTGCTCTCTGACCACATTAGGCGGGCATAAGCGCACAAAAGCCTTCGCCGCCAGCGCTAAGACCACGATGTCGTCCAAGTACCCCGGAATTGCAAAGGGCAGGTCAAGTAGCAAATCCACCGGGACCAGTGTGTATACCACACCAGCCAGGAAGACCAGCTTCGCTACCCAACTCACCCGTGGGTCGCGCAACAGTCGCCAGTAGAGACGTATTAGATTGGGCAAGTGCATCATCAGGCGCACATTGCCCCAGTTACTGCCCCTTAGCCCTCCACGCCTGGCCATCCACGCGACCTCCTTCGACCTTTACTTCTCGGCTCATTGCCCACCTTCATTATACCGTTCAGTGGCGCTCAAGCCATCCGCCCGCGCGAGGACTGTTCGGTTCTCTCGGGATTTTGTCTCAGGCAGGGAAGAGTAGGGCACGGAGAATCACCCTGGTGGTCTAGCCCAAAACCGGGTGTTGGCTTATACAGGGCAACAAAAGTGTATAAGGTTGTGTGTCCCACCTTCTGCCTCCGAGTGCATCTCCGAGGAGCTGCAGAAACTCTTGCAACAGTCTCCCTTAGAAAACCGAATACTCCTGCCCGCGCCCCCCAACAAGGCCTATTGGCCGGTCACCATGGCCCAGGCGCTACGCACCAGCCGGGCCGCCTCAAGGGATAGCAGTGTGCTCCAGTACGCGATGGGGGAGATGCGGCCGCGGTAATGCTTCTCGTAAAACCGCACCCAGCTTTTATGTGATTCGGCAATCATCGCGCGGCGCACCTGATGGGTAGAGGCGCCGTGAAAGTGGGTTACCACCGCGCTGGGTGTGAACCAGATCTCCCAGCCAGCATCCCAGAACCGCTTGCATAAATCCACGTCGTTGAAGAAGATGGGGAAGGCCTCGTCGAAGTACCCAACCTCGTCCAGGGCCACCTTCCGCACAAGCAAAGCTGAGGCCATGGGCTGGTCAACCGGCCGCTCCTCATTGTAATCCCACCACGTCATGCGGTACTTGCCGAAAATGCGGCTGCGGGGCGCCAGCCGGCTCAATCCGGTCAGCTCGTAGAGGACCACGTCCGGCGTCGGGAAGGCGCGGCAGCTATGCTGAAGCCTCCCGTCGGGATAGACCAGCCTGGGGGCCACGGCGGCGGCCCTTGGGTGCCTCTTCGCACAGTCCAGCAGACCCCGCAGCGTCCCATCCTGCACCCTGGTATCAGGATTCAGAAGCAGTGCGTACTCCGCAGAGGCTCGCGCCAGAGCCTGGTTGTTCCCACGTGCGTAACCTTCGTTGTTTTCGTTGGCAACCAAGCATACGCGCGGAAAGCTCTCGCGCACCATTGCGGCGCTGCCGTCCGAAGATGCATTGTCCACCACGATGACCTCCAGCTCCAGGCCCTCGGCATGAGCGTAGAGGCTTTCCAGGCACGCCTTGAGGTGCTCGCGGGTGTTCCAGTTGACGATGCAGACCGATAAATCGGCCACTACCACTCCTCCAGGACCGCAGTCCAGGCCGCGGCCCAGCGCTCGAGGGTGAAGTCTCGGCGGACGGCTTCCATCTGCCGCTGTGCTTCTTCTCCGCGCCTTGCGAGTACTTCACTCATTGCGGCGGCCAGGGACTCGGCGTCGGTTGGCACGTGAACGCAGGGAAGATCAGTAAGTCCCCCTGCGTCTGTGCTCACTACGGGTGTGCCGCAGGCCATGCTCTCCAGCGCCGCCAGGGATGTACCCTCGCCGCACAAAGAGGGTATCACAGTGACCTCCGCTGCCCGGTACCAGCCGACAAGCTCTTCGCGTGGCCGCGGCCCGACGAAAATCACCCGGTCGCCCAGGCAGTTTCGTGCGACGGCTTCCCAGGCAGCCGCCACTGCTTCGCTCTGTCCCTCGCTGCCTACAACTGCCAGGCGGTGTCCCTCGGCCTGCTGGCCAAGCCGTGCGAAAGCTTCAATGGCCAGGTGTACGCCTCGATTCCAATAGATGTTCCGCGGTACAAGGAGAAAAGGCTGTAGCTTCTCCGCCTCAGCCGAGGGTGGGCCTGGGCAGAATATCCGCGTATCTACAGCGTTGGGTACGTACCATCGGCCGGGTGCCACTTCGCTGAAAAGGCCTTGCCCGGGAGCAATCTGCAGTCCCATTTGTCGCAGGAAGAACGTATCGTTGGCTACGTACTTGGCACAGTGGCGGAAGGCCCATTGCGCCCAGGCGCGCTTCACCCGCGAGCGCAGAGCCGCGGGCCTATCATCCCAGGTGACGCCGTGGGACAGGCCAATCACGCGTGGGTGCCACAGGGCTGGCAAGCAATAGTTGGGGTAATGGCACACCAGCACGTCGAAGCGGCTTAGCTGGCGGACCATGAGCGGCAGCGAAGTGGGTAGCAGCCAGAAAGGCTGCAGGAGCATAAAGGTCCGCGGGTAGCAGAGCACGTAGGGGTCATCCTCAGGCCGCGGTGGTTTCTGAATTACCCAGGCTTCATGGCCGCGGGCGCGGATGACCTGGGCCAGGTCCTCTGCGTAGACATCGGCGCCGCCCTTAACTGGCTTATATGAGTAGGTGACCTGTAGCACCCGCATGGGCATGGGCGGCGTCACATGGCCGGCAGCGGCTCCTCCGGCCGCGCGGCGGCCATCCTTGGCAACGCACTGCACAGTATTTCAGCCACTAATTCGTCGTAGGTCATCCCGGCCGCCGCCGCCTCCGCCGGCACATCCGAAGTCTCCGTCATACCGGGGATGCTGTTGATTTCGTGCACCCAAACCTGTCCAGCGCTGTCAAGGTGCATGTCTACCCGGCTCCAACCGTGGCAGCCGATGGCTTGATGCACTGCCAGCGCCACTTCCTGGCACCGCCGCGTGGCCTCTTCGCCGATGGGTGCCGGGCATAACAACTCGGTCATGCCCTTGGTGTATTTGGCCTCATAGTCGTAAAAGCGGTTGCGGGGCACCAGCTCAAGCACCGGGAGCGCTCTCAGGGTTGACCCAAAGCCCAACAAACCCACCGTGACTTCGCGGCCGTCCACGAACTTTTCGACCAAAGCCCGTGCGTAGGTCTCCAAAGTGCTTGCCAGGTGCTGTGCCAGGGCGTCTCGGGTGTCCACGATGGCCACTCCTACACTGGATCCCTGGTCAACAGGCTTTACCACCGCCGGCAAGCCCAGCGTGGTTGCTACCTGCTGCGCTGCTTTGTCTGGGTCGTCTCCAGCCTTAAACACGAGCCAATCAGGGGTTGGCAACCCCACCGCCCGCAGCACTCTTTTCGTCTGCTCCTTGTTCATTGCCAGAGCGCTGGCCAGGACACCCGAGCCCGCATAAGGTATACCAGCATTGTCGAGAATCCCCTGTACGGCCCCGTTCTCGCCGGGTCCGCCGTGTAGCACGTTAAACACTACATCGGCACCTACCTCGGTGAGCTGCGACACAAGGTCTGGCCCCGGGTCAACTCCTATCGCCCGCAGTCCAAGCCGCTCCAGCGCCCCCAGTACCCCCTTGCCAGACCGCAAGGAAACTTCCCGCTCGCTGGAGCGTCCGCCCAGCAACACTGCTACCGTCAGCGCCCTGAAAGCGCTCACGTCGGTCACTGCTGGCCCCCCGTGCGTTTTCCGTCAACTAGGTCTCCGCTGAGGGCCACCGGCTCGCCCAGCACCACATCCATAACGGTCGCTTCCTGTACCGACAACCCCCGCCGTCCGCCGGCAGCCACTGGAGCCGCCAGAGCATCTCCTGGCCCCAACTGGCCATCCCTGTCCTGGTCAAAGCCACAAACGAGGTAATAGGTGGCCGGCCGCAAGGCCAGTAACGCTTCTGACGGGGCCCAGGCCCTGGCGAGGAGGGTCTTGTGCGCGGCCTCGGCAAACAGCAGCACCTGCCTGGGGAGCGCCTGCAGCCCCTCGGGGACTGCCAGGCGGCACAGTGCCGGGATTCGTGCTCCGGGTAGCTCAATCGCCTGCTCGCCGACCTCAACCTGGCCAGCCTCGTTCAGTTTTCCGTTTAGTTCCATCGCCGCCAGTTCCACATGTTCCTGGGGAAGCACGCGAGCGACGCGGAGCACGCCGTTCTCGGCGAGGATGCCAGCAGGGTCGCCTGGCTGGACGACACCGTCGCCGTCGCTGTCGCATACTGCGAAGACCACGTAATCGCCCGCGGGCACGGGAATCTCAAAGGAGCCGTCCGCGGCCGGTGTACTGGCGTGTCCAATCCAGCCGTCCCCCGCGGGCCAGCAGACCACGTAGACGTGCATGCCCCTGTTCCCCTGTACCACCCCGCGCACGCACCCCAGAGCCGCCTCTTGCCCTATTGCGGCTCGCCTCAACTTGCGGTCTTCGTCAAGCTGGAACACCACTTCAATAGCCACTGGGTCCGCGGGGCTATCCGGGAGCACTTCCAGGGGAGCAGGGGCGTCGGTCGGCTGCCTCACGCCGTAGAAGCCTACTCCGTCTGGGGCATCGGGCCGGCCATTGGCGTTAACGTCCACGTAGGCCATCAGGTAATAGGTGCCAGGCTCGATAAAAAGCACAAAACGCCCCTCGCGATTGAGGGGAGCTGTAGCGACCACATCTTTGAACCGCGGATCGCTGGCAGCCAGTACTCCTCCGGCGGGCGTCCAGTCAAGCCCGGCCCAGGTCACCTGTCCCAGCACCAGGAGGCGCGCGTCCTCGGCTTTCTCCTGCTCAGTGTGCCGAGGGCCCTGTCCCAGGCACAACCCGCCAAGCACAATTGCAGCCAGGGCAGCCAGGTATCTCATTCCACTCCACCAACCCGCTCTACGTCCAGCACCTGGAACCTGACCTGACCCAGTATCCGTGCCGTTGCCAGGCTCATCCGGGCCATAGAAGGCTCGTCCAAAGAGCCTTCGGCAACCTCAAGGTGGGTAGCATCAACCGCCTCTTCACCCCAGGTCGGGTCCATTTCTGCCCATTCCCCGACC
>JANZZA010000272.1 GCA_026419655.1 Armatimonadota bacterium
GGCCCGTTGAGGCGCTCACGCACTATGGCTTCAGCGGTGTGGCGCCCCAGATTCTTTATCGCTCCAAGTCCCACGCGGATGGTCCGGCCCTCTACGGTGAATTCTACGTCGCTAAAGTTGATTGACGGGTGCTGGACTTCCAGGCCCATGTGCCACGCATCAGCGACATATTTGGCCACAGATTTGATGTCGTCCATTTCCGCAGTGAGCTGGGCAGCCAAAAGCTCGGCCGTATAGTGTGCCTTAAGGTATGCTGTCCAGTAGGCTACCATTGCATAGGCTGCCGAATGAGACTTATTGAACCCGTATCCGGCGAAGGTTTCCATGCGGGCAAAAATGTCTTCGGCCACCCTGGCAGGGATGCCGTTGGCCTCGCATCCCTGTATGAACAGGGGCTTCATGCGCTCCATTTCGGCCACCTGTTTCTTGGACATGGCGCGCATGATTTTCTCGGCCTGGGGCATCGTAAACCCAGCAAGCACCGAGGCCGCCTGCATCACCTGTTCCTGGTAGAGCATCACCCCGTAGGTCTCGCGCAGAATAGGCTCGAGCTTGGGATGAGGGTAGACGACGGGTGCCCCGTGGCGGCCCGCGCAGAAGGTGTCGGCCCAGCGCATTGGGCCGGGCCGGAACAAAGCCACACAGGCGATGAGGTGTTCGAAGCGGTCTGGCTGGAGCTTCCGCAAGAGTTCTCGCATGCCATCGCTTTCAAACTGAAATACCGCCATGGTGTCCGCTCGCGATAGAAGCTCGTAGGTGGCAGCGTCATCCAGGGGTATCTTGAGCGGGTCTATCTCGACGCCGTAGTTTTTCCGTACCATGTCACAGGTTCGCTGGATTATCTGCAGCGTCCTCAGGCCGAGAAAATCCATCTTCACCAGCCCCACGGCCACCACAGCGTCCATAGCGTACTGGGTCGTGATGGTGCCGTCCCGCTCACCCCTTAAGGGGACGTACTCCGTCAGCGGGGCGTCAGCAATCACCACGGCCGCGGCGTGCACAGACACATGCCGCGCCACGCCCTCCAGCTTGCTGGCGAATTGCAGGCACTGGGCGATAGCAGGGTCCCGGTCGCGCCAGTCCGCGAGCTCAGGAGTAGCCTCCAGCGCATCCTGGAGAGTTTTGGCACTGCCGATGAGGCTGCTCAGGCGGTCCACGGTGGAGCTGTCCATTCCCAGGACGCGCGCCACATCTCGCACCGCTTGCCGCGCCCCCAGCGTGTTGAAGGTGCACACCTGCGCCACCCGGTCCCGCCCATACTTTTCGCGCACATATTCGATGATTTCGTCCCGCCGGTGGTCGGGGAAGTCCAGGTCAATGTCGGGTGGGCTGACCCGCTCGGGGTTAAGCATTCGCTCAAACAAAAGCCCATAGCGCAATGGGTCAATTTCGGAAATGCCCAGCAGGTAGGACACAATGCTCCCCGCCGCCGACCCACGCCCGGGACCGACCAGCATCCCCCGCTGCTTCGCTTCCCGGATGAAGTCGGCCACTATCAGAAAGTATCCCGAATATCCGACATCACGGATGACCTGCAGCTCATACTCCATCCGTTGGCGAACCTCTGGGCCAGAATTGGGGTAGCGCACCGGCAGCGCCTTCTCGCATTGCTCCCGTAGATAACTGTCCAGGTCATAGCCCTCGGGTACCCCAAAATGGGGCAGCATCAGCTTGCCGAGCTGGAGCTCCACATTACAGCGGTCGGCTATCTCGCCGCTGGCGTCTATGGCCTCCGGCGCTGCCCCCAGCACCTCCTGCATTTCCTGACGTGACTTCAGATAAAACTCTGGACTTTCGAAACGCAAGCGATTAGGGTCCGACAGGCTTGCCTGAGTCTGGATACACAGCAAGACGTCGTGAGCGTCGGCGTCTTCGCGGGAAACGTAGTGCACGTCGTTGGTCGCCACGGTGCCGAGGCCCATCCGGGCGGCCAGTTGGACCTTGCCCTGCAATATTTCTTCCTGGCCTTCCAGGCCATGGTTCATTAGCTCCAGGTAAACGTTGTCACGGCCGAAAATGTCCATGAGCCGCCCAAGATAAGACGTGGCTCCCTCATCATCGCCCTGCAGAATGCACTCGGCAATTCTGCCTTGCTTGCAGGCCGTGAGGACGATAAGCCCTTCCCGGTGACGATCGAGTAGTTCAAAATCGGCCTTGGCTTTGTACCAGAAGCCCTCCAGATGCGCTGCGGTGACGATTTTGATTAGGTTGCGGTAGCCAACTATGTTTTCGGCGAGGAGAACCAGGTGACGGGCTTCGCGGTCCTGACGCTCCCTTTCTTTCATGCTGCGGCGCGCCAAGTAAATCTCGCAGCCGATGATGGGCTTGATGCCAGCCTTGCGGCAGGCCTGGTAAAACTCGATGACGCCGTACATTGCGCCGTGGTCGGTGATGGCGAGGGCGGGCATATCCAGGGCCGCAGCCTTGCCAACTAACTCCTCCAGCCTGCAGGCGCCGTCGAGGAGACTGTACTCGGTGTGAACGTGCAAGTGAACAAAAGGTGTTGCCATTTCTCTTGCGCTCCCGCTATTGCTGCAATCTCAACTGCCTAAAGCTGCGTCGTGCCGGTTGGCACGCCAATCAGGGATCCTGGTGCGCGGCCCCGTCTGCCCAAATCTTTCAGGCCGCCGAGGCCGTCGCTGAAGAATTCACGTACCGCCTCGTGTCGTCGGTGGTTGAGAAGTCGCTGGCGATTGGGGAGTTTGGGGCGAGGGAGTTGCTGGCTGCTGGCCCGCTCCTGGAGCTGCCGGGGCTCCGCCGGTGCCTGAGCTGGCACCGGGAGACGGCGCGGCGGGAGCGGTTCCAGGCGTCTGGCCAGTCGCTGGCGCCGCTTGCTGGCCCTGCGCCGGTGCTGCTGACGGCGGCTGCCCCTCTGCCGAACCCTGCGGAGCTGGGGCCGCGGGCGTCACCGCGGCTGCCGATTGGAGTTTGGTGATTAGCGCCTGCACCTGGTCCAGCTCGGCTGCCGCCACCAGCCACGCCTCCCGCTGCACCGCCTGATAAGCACTGGTGAGGCCCAGCGTGATTTGGTAGGCCCAGGTGGCTACCTTGTCGTTGGCGCACTTGTCCAGGGCGTCTTCCAGCCATCGTCGGGCTTCTTCGGGTTTGGTATCAATCAGGCTGCGGGCGCTCTCAAGGCTCTTGGCGATGTCGGGCGCCAGGCCTGTATCTTTGGCCTGGGCCAGCACATCGGCCACCGACGCAAGGGCAGCCCGCGCCGCTGCCGCGTCGGGAGCATCCGCCGAGAGGAAGGTTAGAGCGCGCTCTATTCGCAGCGCAGCTTGCTGGCCAGGCAGCTCCGCCAGCAGCCCCCGGCCCACCCGCCCCATCCGCGCCAGTAATGCAAGACTCTTCGCGCTATCCTTGGCAGCAAGGGCTTCCCTGGCCTGAGTGAGGAGCACCGAGACGACGCGCAGGTCGGTTAACACGGGCGAGGCACCGCGCTCGCGCTGAGACGCAGCCAGCCGCTCGAGGTCCTGGCGGACTTGTTCAAGAGTCTGCCCCGTTTCCTGTGCATACTTCAGCAACTCTTGCAGCGCCTGGTCCTGCGCGGACGCTTGCGTGCCCCCACCACTGGTCCCAGGCTGCGCGGGAGGCTGACCACGCTGGCAGCCCAGCAACACCATAACGAGGATGACTATCAGCGCACAACCCGCGAGCCGTACGGAGTGAGTACCCATTGCGGAACCTCCCCGGAGCCTTGCACGACGATGCAGATTATAGGTCAGCCGCCAGGCCTGGGCAACAGTTACTTTCGCCGTCGCAGGCACACTACCTGCCGGGCGG
>JANZZA010000542.1 GCA_026419655.1 Armatimonadota bacterium
GGTAAACCGTGGTCTTCCCGGTCGCTGCCGCATGGTCAATAGCGGCTTGGGTGGCGTCTGTGTCGTCCTCATTGTCGCCGGGGACCGCGCCAAAATCGTTTATGCACACCCACTTGCCCATATCTTCTTCCCAGGGCACCACAGGCTCGCGCTTTATCGGCAGACGCAGGGCCGCGTCCCGTGAATCCTCGAAAAGCTTGCGCGGCGGATGGGACAGGTATTCGTATACCTCAGACCCCTGCACATTGCCGCCAGGAGTCGTGCTCTCTATAGCCATGCGAAAACCCTCTGCCCGCACATCCCTAGCGTACAGGACACTCGTGTTGTAGATGGCCGGAAGGTCCGGATTTCCGCCAATAAAACGCCCGCCAATAAGGGCCACCACGCCGCCCCACCAGAACCAGTCGTTTGGAATCTCGCACCGTATGGCCTGTGGCGTATTCTCGACCGTCAGGTCTTCCATGGCCACCGAGTTGGCAATCACCAGCAGCCCCAGGCTGCGGCAGTTTCGTATCGTCACGCGGGAAATGGTCTCGCCCCAAATCCACTGGCTCACAATGCCCGTGTCAAAGCCGTCCACGATGCAGTCGTGTATGAGGTTCGGCCCGCTGAGCTGCATGAAGCCTGCATTTATCCCGACCTTGCCCCGCCCTATGACCCGGACGTTTTGGAGGATCCCCGTATTGGTGGCGAAGTAGCGGATGCCATCGGTTTCGGGGTTGTTGCCCACGTCTATCGTGAAGTTTCGCAGGTCGCGCATGAACCAGTCGGCCGAACCGGGGTCGGTGTCGCGCGGATGAGTGCGCAGCACGGC
Organism: Armatimonadota bacterium; assembly: GCA_026419655.1. Lineage (GTDB taxonomy): Bacteria > Armatimonadota > Zipacnadia > Zipacnadales > FEN-943 > JANZZA01. Next base: position 815 of record JANZZA010000542.1, read on the forward strand.
CGTGCAGCCCTCGACGCCATCGTCCAGGCGGATAACGACGCCGTCTCGGGACTCGCCATAAACCCATGGCCCGATTCCGCTATTGCAGGTGAGGGTGCGCGTCACGCGGTAAATGCCGTTGGGCAGGTAAAGAATTTTAGTCTGCCGAGCGCCTATGCCGGAGCTGATGTCCAGCCCGCGCTGAAGCGCCTCGGTGTCATCGGCCACACCGTCTCCCTTGGCTCCCAGGTCTATTTTGACGTCCACTATGGCTTCGGGGTCGCGAGGGAAAACATATCGGTTCTGGCACCAACCGGGGCGCAGAAGGAACAACCATCCCGCGACCACCAGGGCGACCCACTTTAAGCTACACCTGGTCACTCTCTTACCCCCTTTGTGTTACAGGCACGGTGGCTTATAAGTTACCATGGTGACGCCCGCGCAAGCCAGTCCACGGCAGGGCAGGGGGCTTAGCCCGGTCACGGTTCTCGACCCAAGGTGGAGCCAGAACCACAAAAACGTACAGGAAGAGGCTCTCCTCAGGGCAACCCTTTGACAAAGGTTGTCCCGCCGGGCTCCCTAGCATACTTTTTCGTGCTGTTTCCACGGCGCACCCTCTTTGCCCAGGCGTGAGCGGCGGTGCGACGCCGCTCGCGATGCGGCTCCGCGCCAGGCCCCGTCCTGGTTGTTCAGCCTCCAGGCGCGGCGGACCAAGCCAGGGGCACAGCACCATGCTCCCATAAACCTTTGCACAGTCGTCAGCTCCCTAGCAGAGCAAGAAATAGGAGTATTCGGTTTTCTAGGCAGGGTGTCGCAAGAGTTTCTGCAGCTCCTCGGATATGCGCTCGGAGGCAACAGGTGAGACACACAACCTTTGTGGCTCTGTATAAGCCAACGCCGGGTTTTGGGCTAGACCGCCAAGGTGATTCTCCAGGCCTTAGTCTTTCCTGCCTGAAACCAAATCCTGAGCAAACTAAGTATTCCGGCAGGAAACATCGGCGGCGCGGCAAAACCTTCAGCGCGGGAAAGCTGAGCGTCCAGGCAGGTGGGAAGCGATGCGGCCATTTCCAGCGGTCAAGGTTTTGTACAGCGCTCTACGCGGCGCAGCATGCCGGGCTTTGGCTGTGGTAATTCTGTCCGCGCCGCTACTGGCTCTCAGTCGCGGCGCGGCCTGGGCAGAAGAAGTACGCCTGCCCGTGGTTGCAGATACGTCCCTGCAGGCCCATGAGGCAGAGCTTGAGCTAAACAGCGGCGGCTCGACGGTCATCCGCATAAAGGCCTGGCAGCATTTCATGCTCCTAAAGTTCGACCTGTCGGCCATTGGGGACTGGCGGGTTGACAGGGCGCGGCTACGGCTGCATCTGGCCCGCCCCGACCACATGCTCTGGCGCGTCGGCCTGTCAACGGTTACGGCCGACTGGGCCGAGGGTACCGGCCGCAGCGACAAAGTTGACGGCGGCTGTACTTTCTTGCGGGCTGTGGCGCCGGATACCTTCTGGGCTGGCCCGGACAGCGACTTCACCGACGTGGCATTCGGAAACGGCGGCAGTTTCGTGCGCTACGCTACCCCTCGGGAGCTAGCTGACGGGTGGCTGGAGATTGACGTGGACCCACTCCTGGTTGCGGCGATGCTCCAGGGCGGCTCCTTTGGCCTATGCATCAGCGACGAAAAAGGCCAGACGCTTTACAACAACGACGTGCACTCGCGCGAGCAGTCTCAGTATGCACCATACTTGCTGGTCGAGGGTGAGCCTGATACGGGCGGCGCGATCAAGCTGCCGGAGCACACCCTGCTGGTCGCGGCTCGGCTTGAGGACCTTCGCGCCGAGGAATATCCCCAGGCCGCTGACTTCGACCACGGCGCCGCACACATCACCTTTACCGCACCCGACCCTATCGCAGTCAACTACCAGCTGACCGTCAGGGGCCCTGACGGCACGGTGTCCATGCCGCGCTGGATGCTTCCCCCGCCAACTGAGCCCGGCCGACCGTGCGAGATAATCGTCCGCGGCAGGCCGGCGACCAGGTATTCCGCCACGTTGGTTGCTCTTCCGGCGTGGGGCGTCAGGGGCAGCGTCTCTAACTTCGAGTTTCGCACAAGCCCCTCACTCCAGCGCCCGGAACCTCTTGAGGTCCCGCCAACCGACATGCCCCCAGCGGGAGAAGTACGGGGGCAGAGGCTGGCCGTGCGGGCCTTCCCAGGAGAAGTGAAAATCAATCCGGCGACAGGGGAATCCCTTGAAGGGGTATCACCCGCCAGGGCTGTAGTGCTCCACGCCGTGCGCAACGAGGTGGTGAGTTTTCAGTTTGTCGTAGGCGCCGACCACCTGCCGGTGCAAGCAACGGTTCGAGCGGAAAGCCTCAGGGGAGAGAACGACAGGGAAATCCCAACGTCGGCCCTGCGCTGGTTTAGGGTGTGGTCGGTCAAGGACGGGGAGGCCTGGTGGGGAGAATACGCCGTGCCGATTGCCGACAGTTTTGACCTGCCATGGCAAGAAAACGCTGTCCCAGGCCAGAAATGGCAGACCTTACTGTGCGACCTTTATGTGCCACGAGACTGCGCGCCCGGCGTGTATCAGGGCGAGATACGAGTCCAGGGGCCGGGCGAGACGCTTATGGTGCCTGTCAGCCTGCGCGTCCACGACTGGCTTATGCCGGACGAGTGTACCTTCGAGGTGGACTTTAACTGTTACGGGCCGGTGTGCCCGGCAGACAACTGGGCCGACTACATTGCTAAAGAGCGCGCGTACTATGCGGCGGCCCACGAGCACCGGACTACACTCAATCCATTGCCGTACACTCATGGCGGGCATGTGTACGACGGCTTTGCGCCTAGGGTAAGCGGCGCCGGCGCAGCTACACGGGTAACCGACTGGGCCACCTACGACGAGCATTATGGGCCATATCTTGATGGTTCGGCCTTCACGGGCTACCGCGCAGGCGTCCCCATCACACACATGTACCTGCCGCTTCATGAAAACTGGCCTGCGCCCATAGCGGCCCACTACCACGTGACCATCCAGGAAAGCCGCTATCCGGAGATGATTTTCGCCCACGCTCGCCTGGCGCCGCCCATCGAAGAGGCCTTTGATCAAGACTTCAAGGCGGCCTTCGTGAGCGTGGCGCGGCAGTTTGCCCAGCATTTCGCCGAGCGTGGCTGGACCCGCACGGACCTGCAGTGTTATCTGAACAACAAGCACTACTATAAGGACCCAAACCAGGGCGGCCGGGGCACAAGCTGGTGGTGCCTGGATGAGCCGACATGCACGGACGACTTCCTGGCCCTCCGCTTTTTCGGCCAGCTTTTCGCCGAGGCAAAAGCTGACGCCGGCCCGGCCCGCCTGATTTTCCGTGGCGATATTTCGCGTCCTCAGTGGCAGCGCGACTTCCTCGACGGCCTGACCGACCTGGAATGCGTCAGCGGCGCCTTTTGGACGTACAACCGCCGATGCCTGGACATGCAGCGCCGCTGGGGTGTGAAATTCTGGCACTACGGGACAGCTAATCCGGTGCGTGAGAGCAATCTTTCGGCGCTTTCGTGGGCCTTGCGGGCGTACTGCGAGGGTGCCGATGGAATTCTTCCATGGAATGTAATAGGCGGCGAGGACGCCCTCACTCAGCCCATTGACACCGCGCTGCTTATTTCAGGCCAGCGGTTTGGCATAAACGGGCCGATTGTAAGCCTGCGCGTAAAGGCCTTCCGCCGCGCCCAGCAGGACGTGGAGCTTCTGGCTGCTGTGGCGCGAAAGCATGGCTGGAACAGGCTGCAGGCGGCGGAAGCCATAAGACCTCTTGTGCACTTGAAGGGCCGGACAATCGCCGTCCACGCCGAGGACGCGGGGCGCCTCGCCTGGGAGCAGATCCGCCAGGAAGACTTCCACCGCTTGCGCCTGGCCCTCTACCACGCGCTTGTGCAGTAGCCGTGCTGTGGGCACCGGCGGCCCGTCGCTTTGCGCCATGTTTGTCCTTGCCATCCGCTCCGATCGGGCAGCTGCACCATGCAGCACATGCAGCACAACGTGGACTGCCAGGATTTGCGCCGCGTCCGCTGCTGAAACGGCCGGCGGCAGGAGAATAGAAGTTGCCCGCGAGAGGCAAAGGCTTATGACTTGCG
>JANZZA010000333.1 GCA_026419655.1 Armatimonadota bacterium
AAGCTACGCCAGACGCCCCGGCCAGCCGGGCCGGCGGCGCCCCGCCGTGCCAGGCCTGCACAGGAAGTCTTGCCTCAAACGAAACCAGCGGCCCACAAAAAGACCACCTAGGACCTGGAAAGGGACTACCTGAGCAATGACCGAACCGCAGCGAGCTATAGCCGACGCCGCACGACCAATACTGGGAGCAGACCTGCTGCGTGCCGCTACGGACGCCGGAGGCGCCCTGGTACTGGAAGTCAAAGCTGAGCGCGTCGTGGAGCTGCTGCAAATGCTCCGCACGGCTATAGAGCCGCCGGTGAGCTATCTGGCCGACCTTCATGGCTTTGACGACGGCCAGAATCTGGCCGTCATCTATCACCTTTTCCGTCCAGGCGAGGCCTTTGAGGTCAGGGTCAAAGCCGTCACATCGAGACAGCGGCCAACGGTGCCCAGCGTAATGGACCTGTGGAAAGGTGCCTGGTGGCCTGAGCGAGAAGTCATGGAGATGTACGGGATAGAAATCGTCGGGCACCCGGACCCGAGAAAGCTACTCTTGCCCGAGGACTGGCAGGGCTATCCGCTGCGGAAAGACTACGTTTACCCTCTTGACCACCCATATCTGCGGCCTGACCCGATACATGAAAATCCCTTCGCCGGTGCGGAGCAGGATACAAGCGACACGTCACGGTGACAGGTCGTCGGAGATGCCGGAAGCGGGACTACGCACTGAACACCTTGCAATAAACATGGGGCCGCAGCACCCGAGCACCCACGGCGTGCTGCGTCTTATCCTCACCCTCGACGGCGAGACGGTCGTGGACTGCGACCCGGTCATCGGCTACCTGCACAGCTCCCTGGAGAAAATCGGCGAGCGCAAGACCTACAGACAGTTCACCACCTACACCGACCGCTTCGACTACCTCAACGCGCTGGGCAATAATCTGGTATATGTCCAGGCCGTCGAGCGGCTGCTTGGCATTGAGGTGCCGCCGCGTTGTAAGCACATCCGCGTGATAATGGCCGAGCTAAACCGTATCGCGTCGCACCTCGTGTATTTCGCGGCCCTCGGAGTAGACCTCGGCGCGACGTCGGTCTTCCTGTACTGTTTTCGCGAGCGGGAGGCCATCATCAATCTTCTCGAGCACGCCACCGGCCAGCGGCTTTTGTACAACTATCTGCGGATCGGCGGACTGCGCAATGACTTGCCGCCCGATTTCCTTGATGGCCTGCGCCATTTTCTCAGCTACTTTCCGGCTCGGCTTGAGGAATACAACGACCTGTTCACGCGCAACCGCATCTTCCGCGCCCGCATGGAAGGCCTGGGCGTCCTGCCGCCCGAAAAGGCCGTCGAGTACGGGTGCACGGGGCCGGTGCTGCGCGGGTCCGGCGTCCCGTGGGACCTTCGCAAAATCGAGGGCTACGCCGCCTACAGAGAATACGACTTTGACGTGCCGGTGCAGCCTTACGGCGACGCCATGAGCCGGCACCTGGTGCGCGTGGAAGAGCTGCGGCAGAGTGTGGCGATACTGCGCCAGGCCGTCGAGAAGCTGCCGGACGGGCCGATCCGGGCCGAGGGAGTGCCCCGCGTCATCAAGCCACCACCCGGCGAAGTATACGAGCGCGTGGAATCACCGCGGGGAGAGCTGGGGTGCTACGTCGTCAGCGACGGCACGGAAAGACCCATGCGGTTGAGATGGCGGGCACCGAGTTTTTACAACCTGCAGGCGCTGCGGGAAATGGTGCGCGGTCATCTGGTGGCCGACGTTGTGGCGGTCCTCGCTAGCATTGATATTGTTCTTGGCGATGTTGACCGCTAACTGCAAAAGCCTGGCGCGGCTAGTTGGCGAGAGGCGTAGCATGTTGAGCACGCTTCATCGTAGGGAGGCAGGGAAAAGAAACAGTGGGTCATGGGGTTTTCTGGGGGAAACCCCTTGAAAGGGGTTCTCCCCCCAGACCTCTTTCCCAAGCCCTTTGGCCGGTGTAGGGCACGTAAGTACCGCGGAGGCAGTCAGGACGCACTTACTTTACTGTAGCATGCCAGAGAACGGAGCTGGCCTTGCAGTGTGATCTAGATAGGGGCGGAGACCGGGAAACCGCAGGAATACCCGAAAAGCCCCACCCGGACTTGCGCAATGAGCGACTTGGCACAGTGGCTTCAACTTCTGCGCCGGTATGCTGACGCCATGGCCGGGCGTTGGCATATTCCGCTGCTGGCTAACGATTTTCTGGCCTGGCTGGGCGCCGGAATCTTTTTGCTCGCTCTGATAACCATAGTGTCTCTCGTCGCAATCTATCTCGAACGGAAAGTGTCGGGCTACATTCAGTCGCGGCTAGGGCCGGTGAGGGCGGGGCCTATCGGCATCTTCCAGACTATTCTCGACGCCCTCAAGCTGTTGCAAAAGGAAGACATCGTACCGGCCGCCGCGGACTGGCGACTCCACTTGCTCGGCCCTGTCATCTTCATGACGGCCACCCTGATGATGTTCGCGGTCATCCCCTGGGACCGTGGGATAAACGTCGCCCGCTGGCTGGACCTGGAGATTGGGCTGCTGTACCTCGTGGCGGTATCAGGCATCGGCGTCATTGGTATTGTCGCTGGCGGATGGGGGTCAAACAACAAGTGGTCGCTTCTGGGCGCCCTGCGTGGGGCGGCGCAACTCATAAGCTATGAGATACCCTTCTTGCTGGCCGCCCTGTGCGTCGTCCTTCTCGCCGGTACCCTATCTCTGTCCGATATCGTCGAACGACAGCAGGCTTTTGTCACGGAGTGGTACATCTGGCGGCCTATTCTGTGGCTCGCCGTTGCAATCTTCCTCATCGCAGGCGTGGCAGAGGTCAATCGCGTCCCCTTCGACATCCCGGAGGCGGAAAGTGAACTGGTGGCAGGATTTCACACCGAGTACACGGGCATGAAATTCGCCCTGTATTTTCTCGGTGAATACGGGCACCTTTATGTCCTGGGGCTGCTGTTTTCCGTGCTGTTTTTGGGCGGATGGGCGTCACCCCTCGGCGGCTCCAACTTGCCCTTCGAGGGGTTTATCTGGCTCAACCTGAAGGCGTGGGCCTTCGTGTTGGCTGCCATGTGGATTCGCTGGACCCTGCCGCGACTGCGGGTGGACCAGCTCATGGAGCTGGCATGGAAACTTCTCATACCGGCCGGATTTGTCGCTTTGCTCGTCGTGAGCGTGGCACTGATTGGGACGTGAGAATAGAACGCGCCGACAAGAGGACGCTGCAATAACCAACAGCGTCGGCGACCGCAACGGTTTGAAGATGGGGAAAAATAGCCCGACACAACCTCGGTTCATTCCGCGGCGGGTAATCGAGGCCCGGGCACGCGGAGAGTATCTGCCGTCGCTCAGCACAGGCACCCCCGACGTGCCTGGGCGACAGGAAGTAACGGCTTTCACTTTTCTATGGGCTATCGTCGAGGGCGCCTGGACTGTTGTCGTGGGTCACTGGGTGACATTCAAGAATTTCTGGCGCCGCAAGGTCACCGAGCAGTACCCATATCGCAACCCAGAGCGCAATTGGAAGCCCAGGCCCGGGTACCGGGGTGACTTTGCCCTCATCACGGACCGCAGGACTGGCCGGCTGCGCTGCACGGCCTGCATGCAGTGTGCGAACATCTGCCCAGCCGGGTGTATATGGATAGTCGGCGAGGGACGCGGCAAAGACCGGCACCCGGTGAAATTCAGCATTGACGCCGGGCTGTGCATGTACTGCTGGCTTTGCGTGGAGACCTGTCCCTTCCGCGCCCTCACCATGACACCCGACTACGAGACCGCCGCAGCCAGGCCCGAAGACCTAATCCGCGACATCGAATATCTCCGCACGCGCGGGCTCGAGTACCATGAACCGCTAATGCCCATCGAAGAGAGCGCGCAAGATACGCGCCAGCACGCCACAGGGGGAGACCCATCGTGACGTGGCTGGGACTGACGCCGGCTCAGTGGGTGGAATACGCCGCTTTTCTGGCGGCGGCCGGCGCATCGCTCATCACAGCCCTGGGGGTGCTACTTGCCCCACGGGTGCTGCACGCAGCCATCTGGTTGCTGTTTTGTCTGCTGTCCATCGCAGCGCTGTATGCCCTCCTCGGCGCCCATGTAGTTTTCGCCATACAGGTCCTGGTCTACGCCGGGGCCATTGCCGTCATGATTGTATTCGCGGTGCTGCTGCTCGAGCGGGGCACAGGCCGGGGGATTCTGGCAGGCAGCCAGCATTTGTTCGCCGGCCTGGTAAGCGCAGGCGCTCTCACCGCGGTACTGGTGCCGGCCCTGGCTTACACGTTGTGGAAACACGCCCGCGCGGCCGCCGTCTCGGGGCCCGACACAGGGCCAATCTCGGGGCAAGCCGCAGCTATCGGCCGCCTGTTCCTGACGCGCCATCTTCTGGCCTTCGAACTGATTTCAGTCGCGCTGCTGGTGGCCATGATTGGCGCCCTGGTGCTTGCCCGGCCCGACCGGCGCCGACAGGAACCTCCAGAAACAGCAGATGAGGCGGAAGGCCAAGCTGACGTGAGCCAGTGGCACCCGCCCCTCAACGTCGGTGCCGAGGAGGATGCCCCATGACCCTGCCCCCTGTCGGCCTGCCTCACTACCTCGTCCTCGCCGCGCTACTTTTCGCAATGGGCCTTTTCGCAGTCATCACTCGCCGCCATGCGATTGGCCTGCTCCTGGGTATCGAGCTAATGCTGAACGCCGCGAATATCAACCTGGTTGCCTTTTCGCGCTACGGCGGCCTTGGGCCCACGACTGGTCTGGGGCCGGGCGCCCACCTCGACGGCCACATCTTCGCCCTCATGGTCATTGCCCTGGCCGCCTGCGAAGCAGCCGTCGGCCTGGCCATAATTCTGCGGCTATACCAGACCCTCGCCACCACTGACCCGAACAAAGTCAGGGCGATGAAGTGGTGAACCGGCGACGCTTCTCGAAAACTTTCTTTTCTGGGGGAAACCCTTTCAAAAGGGTTCTCCCCCAGGCCCCCTTCCCAAACTTCTTCGTGCTGTTGGCCAAGGCCCTCGTGCTTGCGTTACCTCTGGTACCTTCGCAAAGGCAAAGGTGGCTCCTCATCTCCGCCAGGGAGCACGAGCATTTACGGGGAGGGGGTGCAGGGGGAACCCCGCTTTTTGCCCAAAGGGGGGGGCCCCCTGCTGGGGGAAACCCTTTGAAAAGGGTTCTCCCCCAGACCCCCTTCCCAAACTTTTTTGTGCTTTTCAGGCAAGCGCCACTTACCGCCATGCCCCTGCACTCTTTGCGCAAGCACCGCTGCCCTTGCCTTTCCGCCCGGGAGACGGACCGAAATGCGTGAGATGGCCTGGATAATACCCATATTGCCCTTCGCGGCCAGCATGACGCTGCTATTCTTTGGGGCCGCGCTTAAGCGTCGCCTGGGGGAAGGGGTAGCCTGGATTGGTGTGGCCGGCATCGCAGCCACTCTGCCCTTCTCGCTGGGCGTGCTGTATGAGCTGGTGACGGGAGCGCCAGCGTATCATGCCTCGATACCCTGGGCGCCGGTAGGCCAGCGGGTGCTTGACATTGGCTACCAGGTGGACGCCCTCACTGCCGTCATGCTGGCCATGGTATCCGTCGTCGCGACGTGCATCATGGTTTTCTCCGTAGGCTACATGCACGGCGACGACGGCTATCAGCGGTTTTTCGCGTATATGAGTCTCTTCTGCGCGGCCATGTTCCTGCTGGTGCTGGCGGCCAACTTCATCGTGCTTTACGTGGCCTGGGAACTGGTCGGGCTTTGCTCGTATTTGCTTATCGGCTTCTGGTTCCATAAGCCCGAGGCCGCCAACGCCGCGAAGAAAGCCTTCATCACCACGCGCATTGGCGACCTCTTTTTCGCGCTGGGCATCTTCCTGATATGGCGGTACGCGCCCAGCTTAAGCTTCGAGGAAGCCTTCAGGGCGGCCGCGGCGGGCGCCATGACGGCCAGCGTGGCCGGGCTGGCAGCGCTGCTGCTCTTCGGCGGCGCGGTCGGCAAAAGCGCCCAATTCCCGCTCCATGTCTGGCTCCCGGACGCCATGGAAGGCCCCACGCCGGTCAGTGCCCTCATTCACGCCGCCACGATGGTTGCCGCCGGCGTGTATATGGTCGCCCGCCTCTCGCCGCTATACTGGGCGTCGCTGCACGAAGGCGTGATTTCGGGTATTCCGGCTCTCACTTTCGTCGCGGGAATAGGCCTCATTACGGCCTTGCTGGCGGCCTTCATCGGCCTAACGCAAAACGACATAAAGCGAGTCCTGGCCTACTCGACCATCAGCCAGCTCGGCTACATGATGTGCGGGCTGGGGATGGGCGTGATTGGCTTCGCAGCGGGCGTGTTTCACCTGATTACCCATGCTTTCTTCAAGGCGCTACTGTTCTTGGGGTCCGGGTCGGTCATGCACGCCATGCACGACGAGCTGGATATGTGGAAGATGGGCGGGCTTGGGCGGCGCATGCCTGTGACGTACTGGACCTTCTGGGCAGGCACGCTGGCCCTGGCGGGCATCTTTCCCTTCGCCGGCTTCTTCTCCAAGGACGAAATAATCGCGGCGGCGTACCACATGGGCCATGAAGAGGGCAGATGGATTTACTTCCTCGGTCTTGAAGCCGGCGCGTTCTTGACGGCTCTGTACATGGGGAGGTTGTGTTTCAACGTCTTCTCCGGCCAACCGCGCACCGAAACCGCCGAGCACGCTCATGAAAGCCCGCCGGTCATGCTCTGGCCCCTTCGCATCCTCGCTTTCTTCGCGATTATCCTGGGCTGGGTCGGCTCGCCGTGGGTTGCCAATAACCTCTTCCACCACTTCCTCACCGAAACCGCTCCAGCAATCAAGGAAGTACACGTGGGTTTCAACCCTGCGGTCGCGGCCCTTTCTACTGCAATGGCGCTGGGAGGCTTGCTGCTGGCGGCAGCGATGTATCGCTGGCACGTCCTGTCGCCGGATGTCCTCAAGCGGCCTCTGTGGGCTTTCTACGTGGCCTCGAAGCGCAAGTGCTGGTTTGACGAGCTATACACATACACGGTGGTGGGCGCGACGGTGCTGGGAGCGCGGCTGGCTGCAAAGTTTGACCTGGCCGTGATTGACGGCCTGGTGAATCTGGTAGGCTGGGGCACGCGAGTAATCGTCGCGCAAGTCATCCGGTGGTTTGACCTTATCGTGGTCGATGGGGCGGTGAATCTGGCGGCCCTAGCGACAGGCTGGGTTGGCGAAGCTTACTCGCGGCTGCAGACCGGCCGCGCCCAGGACTACGTCACCGGCCTGGCGGTGTTTGCGGCCACCCTAGCGGCAGCGGCCGCAATAGCGGTCATCTGGGCTGAGCTTGGCTTCCCGCTGCCGTGGCCGTGGTAAGCAGACCGGCGGCCTGCAGACGGCGCAGACATGATTCACTGCGCAGCGAAGACGAATCAAAACGGCGCGCTGGGGAACTGAAGCCCAGACCCAAGAGATAACCTTACGCGGAGCAAGCCATGGCGCGGACAAAGCGGCCGCAAACCGCGCAAAGAAGCCGCAGTACAGCGTGGCAAGGAGATAGGCTATGGCTGAAGGCATGCCAATACTGAGCTTGATGGTTTTCGCGCCGCTGGTCGGCATGATAATCGTGCTTCTTCTGGACCGCGAGCGGCATGTGACGGCCATACGCTGGGTAGCCGCCGTGGCCAGCGGTGTGTCCTTCCTGCTTTCGCTTTATGCGCTTGTTCCCTACCGCCTGGACGCCAGCGGTATGCAACTGGAAGAGAAATATCCCTGGATACCGGCACTGAATGTTACCTACCACCTCGGCGTAGATGGTCTCAGCATGCCCCTGGTCATTCTCACCACGCTGCTGACCTTTCTGTCCGTCGTATATTCCTTCCGCATAACCGAGCGTGTGAAGGAATACATGGCTTTTTTCCTGCTGCTGGAAACCGGCATGCTCGGCGTCTTTTGCGCCCTGGACTTTTTCCTGTTCTACGTTTTCTGGGAAGTATCGCTGGTGCCAATGTATTTCATCATCGGCATCTGGGGCGGGCCGAGACGAGAATATGCAGCGATAAAGTTCTTCATATATACGCTTGTCGGGTCGCTTGCGATGCTGCTGGCAATCCTGGCCGTCTACTTTTCTTCCGAACCGCGTACCTTCGACATGGTGGAGCTAATCCGCCAGCAGCCAGTGGCAGGGGTGACGCTGAAGACGGCACTGATTTTCTGGGGTTTCTTCCTGGGCTTCGCCATCAAGGTGCCGATGTGGCCTTTCCATACGTGGTTGCCAGACGCCCACGTCGAGGCCCCGACCGCCGGGTCCGTCATTTTGGCCGGCATCCTGCTCAAGATGGGGACGTATGGCTTTGTGCGCGTGAGCCTGCCGCTGATGCCGGAAGCCTCGGCCCATTACAGCTTCATCATCGCCATCGTGGCGCTAATCAGCATCATCTACGGGGCTCTCTGCGCCATGGGACAGAGCGATATAAAGAAGCTTATTGCATACTCGTCAGTAAACCACATGGGCTATGTCATGCTGGGGGTAGCGGCAGCGTGTGCTATAGCATCGGGCAGCGACGCCCAGCTTCGTGACCTTCTCACATCGCGCGCAACGGCCCTCAACGGCGCCGTGCTGCAAATGGTAAATCACGGCATCATCACGGGCGCCCTGTTCTTTCTCGTTGGCGTCATCTACGACCGGGCGCACCTTCGCGACATTGATGCCTTCGGCGGCCTGGCTCGTATCATGCCCGTCTATGCGGCGGTCATGATAACGTCATGCATGGCCTCACTGGGTTTGCCGGGTCTGGCAGGATTTGTGAGCGAATTCATGGTGTTCCTGGGAAGCTTCCCGCTGTACAAGCTCATTGTCGCGCTGGGTGTCATCGGCGTGGTCATCACGGCTGCCTTCTTCCTGTGGATGATACAGCGCGTCTTTCTCGGGCCGACCAATCCCAAGTGGCAGGCGCTGGAGGACATGGACGCCGGGGAGCTTTTCGCTACGGTGCCCCTGGTTGCCCTCATGGTGGCCATAGGACTCTATCCAATGCCCGTGCTGCGGGTCATTAACGCGGCTGTGGTACCGCTAGTAGAAAAGCTAGCGCAACACGCAGAGGTCACTGCGGAAGTTTTGCGCCGATTTCTGGGATAGTCGGTCACGCCAGGCCGAGGGCTGCACATGCCAAAGCCTTTTAGCGATATAAGCTTAATCTCACCGGAGCTTGTTGTAGCTGCGATTGCCTTTGCGGTGCTGGTGGCGGACCTGGTCTTCCCGCGCGCGTGGCGCAAGGAAATCGCGCTGCTGGCAGGACTGGGGCTGGTGGCAGCCCTGCTGCCCACTGCCTCCCTGTGGGGCAGAGGGCCGGTCAGCGAGTTCTCGGGTGCTTTCTTGGTAGACAATCTGGCCCTGGCCCTCAAACTACTGTTCACCGCGGCCGGTGCGATGACGGTGCTCATGTCGGCAGACTATTTTATGGGGCTGCGCAAAGGCTTTGGGGAATATTTTGCCCTGCTGTGCTTTTTCGTCCTGGCCCTATGCTTCATGGCGTCGGCCGGCGACTTGATAGTGCTCTACATTGCCTTCGAACTCTCCTCCATCACGGGCTATCTGCTTGCCGCCTGGCTGCGAGACGACCCAAAGAGTAATGAAGCCGGTCTGAAGTATTTTATCTACGGCGCCGCGGCGTCAGGCGTGATGCTTTTCGGGATCTCGCTGCTGTATGGCCTCACCGGGACCCTGGAAATACGCGGACTGGCCGACCGACTGGCGGCCAACTCAAGCGTGCTGGGCGGGGTGGCGGCGGCGATGGTGCTGGCTGGCCTGGGCTACAAGATAGCCATGTGGCCATTTCACTGGTGGGCGCCAGACGTCTATGAGGGAGCGCCCACGCCAGTGACGGCTTTCCTGTCGGTCGGGCCAAAAATCGCTGGATTGGCCCTGATCGTGCGCGTCATGGCCGCCATTCAGGCCTCCGCTCCCGACGCCTGGCCTGCTGTAATAGCTCTCCTGGCCATCATCACCATGTTCACAGGCAACCTGCTGGCTATACGACAGGCAAACGTCAAGCGCATGCTGGCATATTCGTCTATTGCCCACGCAGGCTATTTGCTCATCGGGGTGGTGGTGGCCTGGTTCAACCCGACAGGCCTGCAGGCCCTGGTCTTCTACGCGGTTGTATACGTGTTCATGAACCTCGGCGCCTTTGCGGTGGCCCTCATAGTGGAAGCACAAAGCGGCAATTCCCTAATCGAGAGTTTCGCAGGCCTGGCCCAGCGAGCCCCGGTTCTCGCCGCGGCCATGACAGTGTTCCTTCTCTCGCTCACCGGCATACCTCCTACCGGAGGATTCGTCGGAAAGCTGCTACTTTTCGGAGCAGCCATCAGTGTTCCCAAGCTATGGCTCCTGGCCCTAGCCGGCATTGTCAACACCGCAATTTCCTTGTACTACTACATGAACATAGCGCGGGCCATGTTCCTCATGCCGGCGGGAGAAGAACGGCTGGAGAGGGTGCCTGGAGCACTCACGGCCGCCCTGGTGGTGGCAATCGTGGCGGTGCTGGCGATGGGCGTGGCACCGCAAGCGCTGACTGTAGTTGCTGAGGTTTCGTCGCGCGCTTTGGCCAGCCTGTAGCGTGTGGGAGAACAGATGGGACAGAAACGCCAAATACCCGCGCCGTCGGTCGAGCGGCTATGCCGGTATGAGCGCTGCTTGGCAAAGGCAGCTCGCTCCGGAATGAGTCGTATTTCGTCCCAGGAGCTGGCGGCCCTGTGCGGCGTCACGCCGGAGCAAGTTCGCAAGGACCTGTCGCACTTCGGCAGCTTTGGCCGGCGCGGCGTAGGATATGATGCGGCAGGCCTGTGTGAAGAGCTGCGCCGCATCCTGGGCCTGGAGCGGAAGCGCCGTATTGCCATAGTCGGCATTGGCAACCTTGGGACGGCTCTGGCGGGGTACGCTGGTTTCGAAGCCCGAGGGTTTGAGGTCGTGGGCCTGTATGATAACAACCCCGCCCGTGTAGGCCATCTGGTGCAAGGAATTCGGGTACGCCACATTGACCAACTGGCCACCGACAACCAGCGCGCACAGATTGACATAGTGGTGCTGGCCGTGCCAGAGTCGGCTGCGCAGGCTGCAGCAGCGCGAGTGGTGGCCGCTGGCATCAAAGGAATACTTAACTTCGCACCAACACGACTCAAGGTGCCGGACCACGTTGTCGTCAGGGACGTTGACATGACCGCCGAGCTAGAGTGTCTCAGCTTCTGGGTGGCCCAGGCAGAAGAGGATTGACCTACTCGCCAGCAGGGCAAGCACACGCGAACAGCGAACTGCCGGACCGCCAGACAATTGACCAGCCCAAAGTGGCGTCGAGACTATTACACCAGAGGGGATTAAGTGGCTCAACAAGAAGCGTCAACGTGGGGAGTACAACGAGAATGGGTCGAGTTCGCCTGGCCGGTGCGCCAAGAACTGGCCCTTGTTGAGAAAATCCTCAGCGAGGTAGTTGCCAGGGACGTACCAGTGGTCCGGGAAATCTATGCCCAGATGGTACGCGGCGGCAAGCGAATCCGGCCAACTCTTACGCTCCTGAGCGCAAGTGTCTTCCGTCCCTTGACGCCTGAAGATGGCTCGCTTTTTCGCTCAGCCGCCGCTGTGGAGCTGGTGCATCTGGCGTCGCTACTCCACGACGACCTGGTGGACAGGTCCACAACTCGCCGCGGCCAGCCCAGCGTCCAGTCTCAATACGGAGTGGAAGCAGCCGTACTCACCGGGGACTACATAGCTGCGATGGCCTACCGGCGATTGTCCCTCCAGGGACGCCCGCGGGCCCTCAGCCGCCTGGCCAGCGCCGTGGCGGGCATGTGCGAAGCCGAGCTGGTCGTCCTCTCGCAGAGGAACAACATCCTCGAC
>JANZZA010000387.1 GCA_026419655.1 Armatimonadota bacterium
TGGCTGCGCTGGCAGTGGAGTTCCCCCACCCGACGGAACTGGAAGGGTTAAATGCGGCTGATGTGGCGTGGGTGTCAATCGCCGCTGGCCTGGTCATGCTGATGACCCCGGCCCTGGGCTTCTTTTACGGCGGCCTGGTGCGCCAGAAGAACCTGGTCTCGACCATTGTTCAGTGCCTGACGATCTTCGCTGTGGCTTCCGTCGTATGGACCCTATGGGGCTATAGTCTGGCTTTTGCGCCGAGCCATGGCGGCCTTGTAGGCGGGCTAAAATACCTGCTCTTGCGAGGCGTCGGGCCAGCTCCTGACCCTAAATATGCGGCTACTATCCCGGCGCTTTCCTTCTACTTTTTCCAGATGAAATTCGCGGCCATCACGCCAGCCCTGATAATCGGGGCTTTTGCTGAGCGCATCCGGTTTCGCTCCTTACTGGCCTTCATCGTGGTCTGGGCGACGGTTGTGTATTCGCCGGTGGCTCACTGGGTATGGGGCGTGGGCGGCTGGCTGCGCAATCTGGGGGCCCTGGACTTTGCTGGGGGCACAGTCGTGCATGTCCTGGCGGGCTTCTCGGCGCTGGCCGCGGCGCTGGTCATTGGGCGACGGGCTGGCGAAAATGGCTCGCCGCCGTGCAACGTGCCCTTTGTGATCCTCGGCGCGGCCCTGCTCTGGTTTGGCTGGTTCGGCTTTAACGCCGGCAGCGCCCTGGCCATGAATGACGTGGCCGTGAATGCGCTCGTGGTGACCAACCTGGCGGCGGCCATGGCCACTCTTAGCTGGATGGCCGTGGACTGGTATCTCAAAGGCAAGCCTACGGCTACAGGCGCCGCCACAGGAGCCGTTTGCGGCCTCGTGGCCATCACGCCGGCCGCGGGATTTGTCAACGTCCCAAGCTCCATAGTCATTGGCCTCCTTGCGGGCGTTATCTGCAGCTACACCGTCGAAATCATCAAGCGCACGCGCCTCGACGACACCCTCGACGTATTCGCCTGCCACGGCATGGGCGGCCTCTGGGGCGCCGTCGCAACAGGCCTCTTCGCCCAGAAACTCGTCAACCCCGCCGGCGCCGACGGGCTGCTCTTCGGCAATCCGAAGCAATTCTTCGTGCAAATACTCGCCGTCGCGGCTGCGGCAATCTGGGGATTCGTTATGTCCGCCGCCATTATGAAAGTCATTGACTGGGTCTGGGGCCTGCGCGTCACTCCGGAAGAGGAGCATCTCGGCCTGGACCTCACCCAGCACGGCGAATATGCCTTCTGGGCCGAGTGACCAGGGCGGGCGCCACCGGAAGAATGCACGCCGGTCATCACCAACTTAGCCAAAGAGGTGCGGCACAGTGCGAGACCCAGTCATTACAACACTAGGCGTGGTTTTTCTGTGCCTTCTGGCCGCGCCGGCGGCCGCGCAAAATAGCGACGTGCCCACGGACCACTGGGCCTATGAGGCCTTCAAGACGCTTTCTGACAGGGGCATCCTCACCGGCTATCCAGACGGATTCTTTCACGGCAGCCGGGCCATGACGCGGTACGAATTTGCGGTGGCGATTTGCCGACTCCTGGACAGACTGAGTGGGCCTCGAGGCGAGGGCGCGTCTCGCCTGGTCGGGCAGCAGGGGCCCATGGGACCGGCAGGACCGCAAGGGCCCATCGGGCCAGCGGGGCCACAGGGGCCACAGGGACCAGCAGGCCCACAGGGTCCCGCGGGGCCTACGGGCCCCCCGGCCTCCATTGACGAGCCTCAGGTCCGCGCCATCCTCGAAAAGCTGCTGGCTGAGTTCCGCGATGAGCTGAATAAGGTCCGGGGTAACATGGACGGTCTCCAGGCCGACGTGCGAGACCTCACTGACCGTGTCGAGGCTCTCGAAGAAGCCAGGGGCATAAAGCCCGTGGGCTGGATTGACTATCGGCTCGGCATGGTGGGTGATGACCTTGACGGCGATTCCTCCTTTGACAACCTCACCGTTAAGCTCGGGGCTGAGGGGCAGGTCAGCGAGAACCTTTTCGCCCGCGTCACATTCACCTGGCTGGATGCCACTCTGGCAGAAACTGGAGAGGAAATCCGCTGGCTTGACGAAGCCTACCTGCAGATAAACTCCGGCGAGGCTAAACCCACATGGACTATAGGGCGTCAGTACTTCCGGTTCGGCCCCGGCCTGCTTGCTAACAACGACCAGCTCAGTCTTCAAGGCCTTCGGGTGAAAACGGCCGACTTCGCGCGCACAAATCTTGGCCTGGACCTTTTCGCCGGCGGTTCTGACTACCTTTACACCGACAGCTACATGGCCTTTCGGCTGTCGCGTGAGACCGATCGCTGGCTCTTGGGTTTGAACTACCTCGCCAACGGCACAG
>JANZZA010000018.1 GCA_026419655.1 Armatimonadota bacterium
GCAAATAGACGCCCTCGAGCCGGCCAGGCGTGTGGGTGCCGAGGGAGCGATTGAGGGCACGCGCCGACGCCTGCTGGACCTGGTGGGGCAGCGCCGCTACAGAATTCGCTGGAAGATTGACTTGGGGCAGGGCGGACCCGGGCAAAAACCTGCGGTGTTGCTAATGCCTACCTGGCGCGACCCAAGACAGACCTTCGAGTTCAGGGTCGTCAATGCGGCGTCCTGCAGGCGCTTCAGCGAGGGGCCGCGTGACTTCATTGAGGTGGTGCAGAAGCCTGGCGAGCCGTTTTACATCAATGCCACAGTGACTATTCGGGCCTTTGCGCTGGGCCATGCCGCCCTGGAAAAAGAGACGCCCTTCGTGGTGCCGGACAGGCTCAGGGTTTGCCTTGGGCCATTCCTGCACGGCAATGTTTTTGACCCGGCCTCGCCTCTTTGCTCCCGGGTTGCCGCAATGTGCAAGAGCACCAGCATGGCCCGGACGGTGCAAAACCTGCTCAACTGGATGCGCGAGAACATGCGCTACGCGGAAACCCAAAACAGTACTCTGGACGAGATACTGGCCGGCGGCGAAGGAGTGTGCCACCATCAATGCAGTGCCTTTGCGGCCCTGTGCAGGGCAGCTGGGGTGCCTGCGCGGGTGGCCCACGGGATAGTTTTGCCCGGAGATGGGAAGTTTCGGGGCCATACCGGGAGCCACGGCTGGACGCTGGTTTACCTTCACGGCCTCGGATGGGTGCCCGTTGAACCTCTCGACGCTAATTCGCTTGCTTTCTTCGGCCGCTCAAATTATCTGCTGACCGACTACGCAAACGGTACGCAGGATGATAACCACTTCGCCTATACGTCCATTCAAGGGTTTGCGTGTGACGGTGAGGTGCTTGCGGTCGAGCCGCGATAGGACCTCTGTCAGCAAGTCCGCGCCTTGCTTATGAGCGGGCCACGGGCCGCGGACGGCGCCGCCCGGCGGCGAAGATAACACTTCGTGTACTAGCGGATACTCTGGCCGGGTCTCCGGCGAGGCGGGGATACTTGCGCACCATCCCGGGCGCTAGCGAACACATTCTCCATACTCAGTTTGGTGTGCAGGTACCCGGCCACCGCACCGTGCGCCCGAGCCTTTACCTGCGCTCGCGTCTGGGGGCCAGGAAAGCGACTTTTGCACCAGCCTCCTTAAGAGAATCGGGCAGTCCCTCCGGATGGGCGCTGAGGTTTAGGCTTGACAGGTTACGGGCGGCGGGGCTAGGCTTATAGCGTGCGCGGTGCAGAAGCGCAGGTGGTGGGCACGTGGGCGCTCCCCAAAGACTCTTTGGGTGA
>JANZZA010000410.1 GCA_026419655.1 Armatimonadota bacterium
GGTATCTGCGACAGGTCTTGGCCCAAGAAGGTTGGTTCCGAGAGCGAAAGGGGAGAGCCGAGGGCTGGCCCGTTGAACAGGGGGACCCAGCCGTAGCTGGTCACGCCCCAGCCGTGGCCACCTTCTGACAGGGGCCGGTACCAGGAAGCGTCCGACTTGCACCGGAAAAGCTGTCGGTTCCGTATATATGGCTCCATAAGTACGTGCAGGGGCTGGCAGAAATCCCAGTCGCTGCCGTCGTTGTCCTCGCGCGGGTCAACCTGCGGGAGAAGATCGTCGTAGTCCTGCGCGTACATCTGCACGGCCATGCCTATTTGGCGCAGGTTGGACAGACAGTTAGCCTTCCGCGCCTGCTCTCGTGCCCTGGAGAACACCGGGAAAAGGATGCTCGCCAGGATCGAGATGATGGCGATAACCACTAATAACTCGATCAACGTAAAACCAGCGCGACGCATGTAGTTGTCCTCCTTGTCTGATTTGAGGTTTTCGGGTCTGCGTACTGTTTGTGCTTAGGTGCCTTCCGGGCGAGTTCTCCCTGGGTCAGCGGCCCAGGGGCAGTTTGCTGACGGCCTGCACGAGGGGGGCCAGCTCGGCCTGCTGGCTCGCCGGCAGACGCAAGTACACGCCGATGCCCGCCCGGACGTACGGCCCTATAGCTGCCATAAGCTCCTGCTGGCCTTCCGGCGAGAACTGGGCAAAGCGGTCGGCGAAGCGGTTCAGGCCGCCCGCAATGCGCTGAATAATGCGCTGGCGGTCTTCCCTGGGCATTTTGAAGAACTCGTCAATGGCGCGCTGCATCCCTTGGGCGACTTCTTCGGGGCTGGGCGCCACGCCCTGCATGCGCCGGGCCGCCTCCCGCAACACCTGCTCCTGCTCCTCTGGCGCCATCTGCATGAACCGCTCGAACTCCGCCTCGGGGTCAACAGGCTCGAGGTACAGCCCCCGCACCCATTTTGCCCCAAGCTTCTCCGCCAGGCCGTTGAGCACGTCCTCAACTGCCGCTTCCTTAAAGTCCACCGCAAGCTTGGGCATTTTTTCGATTACCGCCTCATCCGCCAAAACCTTCAGCTGAGCCGATGTGCTCACCACGGCCAGCACTGTCGCCGTTTCCATCTCCGGCAGGCCGACGGTTATCTTACGGTCGGGCAGGTCGAATTTGGGCTGCTTGGTGGGCACACGGTCTTCGGGCACCAGAAAAACAGCCGGTCGCGGTGCTGCCTGCACGTGCGCAGCGACCATAACGAGCACCCGGAAAGGCTTACCGGTGCTCTGAAGCGTGACGGTCTTTTCGCCAAGCTCTGGGGCCGCTCGAAAGAGGTATCCAGACTGGTCGGACAACTGTTTCAGGGCGTCGGGCAGTGCCGTTTCCTGGAAGCTGACCGTTATTTCTGCCTCGTCGAGCGAATCTGGCTCAGGCAAGTTACGATAGCGCCATGCCGGCTGTGCAAGGGCGCTGGCCACGCACAGGAACAAGACGGTGCTCATGAGCAAAGGACTCCTCATACCATTGTGCCTCCCGCTATAGTGCGACCTTCCGGTGAACTGGCCCGTTAGTCTTGACGCTCTAGCTGGAGCAAGGTTCCCCTGCTTGCTGCAGGAATGGGCGAGAGGGCGCAGAAGAGCGCTGCGAGGAGGGATAGGACCATGACCGTGTATGCGGCATCCTACGACCTTGAGAATGCCGACCTTTGCCCGGCTGGCGCCGCAAAGCTGGTGGAAATCCATCGCAAATACGAGGTGCCGGCTACCTTTTTCTGCGTAGGGCAGGTGGTCGAGCAGCGGGCCGATGACCTCAAGCGCATTTTTGACGACGATCCGCTTTTCGACATCCAGTCCCATACCTATTCGCATCCCGCGCTCAGGACCAGCCCTATCCAAGGGCCCGGGGTATCAATCGAGGAGCTTTACATTCAGGTTGGGCGGGCTGCTGACATCATTGCGGATGTTTTCGGCCATCGGCCCATCGCCACTCGATCCGGCGGTGGCTTCTACAGGGGCATGCAGGGCGAGCCCGACCGGCTGAAGGTGTTCGTGGAATGCGGAATGAAATACATTAGCACTGACCTGCGTGGCCCCTTCGACACAATCCCTTCTCCCTTCACCATGCCTTACACCTATGCCGCTGATGGTTTTCCCGAGCTTTGGGAGCTTCCGACCCACGGCTGGCACGATAACGTACTCAAGTGGGGCGGCCACCCGACCATGTTTCCACCCATCTATCCCTTCGCTGGCCGACTGGATGTGGTGAAGACCGTCCAGGAAGACTTCGAGGCGGCCAAGCCCTGGGTGGACTATGCTGTGGAGCAGGGGCTTCCGTATGTGGGAATTGTCTATCACCCCTGGTCGGTCTACAAGTTCGACCCCGACTGCGGCACGATTGATTTGCTCCTCGGCTACGTGAAGAGTCTCGGCCTTGAGGTCATAACCTATACCGAGCTTTACCGGCGTCTAGCGGCTGGGGAGATAAAGGTCGGCTGACTCGAGGATTGGGCGGACGCACGCCGGAGGCCGAGCGGCAGGAGTTAGCAGGCGTTGCGGCAACAGCACGAGAAAGTTTGGGAAGGGGGTCTGGGGGAGAACCCTTTTCAAAGGGTTTCCCCCAGAAAAATGCGCGGAGGCGTTTATCGGTTTTCAGTATTGCTCTGTCGAAAATCTTCACTACCACGCAACATTTCTGTGGGGTTGTGGTCGTACGGTCGGTTGGGGCGCAGGATAGCCCCGACAAGGAGGGGGTCACTATGAAGAGCGTGGCACTGACATTGGCGGTGGCGCCCGCACTCGTGTGCGTTGCTATAGCTTCGGCACAAGAGGAGGCGGTCCCAGTGGACCCTGGGGCGCCGGCGGAGAGCATACGGGCCTGGGTCAATGACCGCTACGGCATGTTCATCCACTGGGGCATTTACTCGCTCCTTGGCCGCGGCGAATGGGTGATGTTTGTCGAAAAGATTCCGGTGGAGGAGTACGAGAAGCTGCAGGGGCGGTTCAATCCAACCCGCTTCGACGCCGAGGCTTGGGTGCGCCTAGCGAAAGCCGCCGGCCAGCGCTACATCACCATCACCAGCAAGCACCACGATGGCTTCTGCATGTTTGACAGCGCCTTGACCACCTACACTTCAATGCATTCGCCAGCCCGCCGGGACTTCATCGGCGAGCTTACCCGCGCCTGCCAGCGGAACGGCATAAAAATTCAGTATTACTACTCCCTGCTTGACTGGCACCATCCCGACTATCGCAACAACTTCCCGGCCTATCTCGACTACGCTTTCGGCCAGGTGCGCGAGCTTTGTACCAAGTACGGCAAAATAGACGGCATCTGGTTTGACGGCGGCTGGGAACATTCCTGGCAAGACTGGCAGGCCCCCAAGCTCATCGCCATGATTCGCCAACTTCAGCCTCATGCGCTGGTCAACGACCGCGCCGGGTGGGGCGGCGATTATGCTACCCCTGAGCAGACCATCCCGCCGGGCATGTTGGGCGGCCGGCTCTTCGAGTGCTGTTTCACGATAAACAACAGTTGGGGCTATAACGTTCATGACCGGGCTTTCAAATCGCCGCAGCAAATAGTCATGATGCTGGCGGACATCGTGGGCAAGGGGGGAAATCTGCTGCTCAACGTCGGCCCACTGCCGACAGGAGAAATCCAGGTGGAGCAGGCCTCGCGGCTGCGGCAGGTGGGCGAGTGGCTGGCCAAGTACGGCGAGTCAATCTACGGCTGTGGGGCCAGTCCCTTCCCCCAGACGCCCTGGGGAAAATGCACGGCCAGGAGCAGCCGCCTTTACATTCATCTCTTCGAGTGGCCCGGGCGTGAAGTAACGCTTTTGGGCCTGCGGAACAAGGTGAAATCCGCGAGGCTGCTCAAGGGAAACGTGCCCGTGAAGGCGCGGCTGGGCGATGATGGCGTAGTCCTGGGCCTGCCGGAAGAGTTCACTCCAGACCTGCTTGATACAGTGGTGGCAGTTGACCTCGATGGGCCGCCGGTGGTGGAGTTTTTCGTACGCCAGGCCGATGACGGGACTGTGCGGCTGGCGGCGGAGCTTGCCCAGATTCACGGCAGCCGGCTCATGTGTGAGACGAAACCCGGCCCTGACGGCGCTCCCGTACCTAACCTGGGCTTCTGGGTTGACGCTAATGATTGGGCGTCGTGGCGCATGTCCCTTGAGCGCGGCGGGGAGTATGAGGTTGAGGTGGAGTGGGCTAATGCCCCGGGCACGGGCGGGGAGATGGAGATTGACATAGGCGGCCGCAAGCTTGTCTTCGTGACGGAGGAAACTGGCGGCTGGGACAAGTTCCGCAAGAAAACCATTGGGACGGTGGAGTTGCCGCGCGGCAAGCACGACGTGGCCGTGCGCGTAATCAAGATGTCCGGCGCCATGACGAACCTTCGCGCGATCATACTGCGGCCAGCGTAATGAGCGAGCCGTGGGCGTGGGTGGTGGGAGCAGCACGAATAAGTTTGGGAAGGGGGTCTGGAGGAGAACCCTTTTCAAAGCGTTTCCCCCAGCAGGGGGAACCCCCCTTTGGGCAAAAAGCGGGGTTCCCCCTGCACCCCCTCCCCGTAAATGCTCGTGCTCCCTGGCGGAGGTGCGCCGACACAACTCCGTGCGCTGAAAGCCAAGCGGCTCGTAGCTCCGCACGGAGGACGAGCAAGTTTGGGAAGGAGAGTGGGGGAGACCCCTTTTCAAGAGGATTCTCGCGCTAAAATCCGTTGTGTCCTTCTTAACTTTCTGGGGTCAGCCAGTCGTGACCAAAGCGGCGGGAGAGCCGTCATTTCTTGTGGTGTCAGGAGCAGAATTTCCATGCGAGGGAGTGGCTAGAGGTGAAGCGTGCGAGGACGATGTGGATTTTGCTGGGGGTTTGCCTTGCCGCGGCGTGTTTTGGAGCAATGGCTGTGGTGTGGCCGGGGCCGGCTTATAACACAAAGCACGTTTTTATTGTTGTTATGGACGGTGTACGGTGGCAGGATACCTTCGGCGATCCAAGCCACCAGTTCATTCCGCGCCTGTGGAACGACCTGCGGCCCCAGGGGTGCCTGTTCACCAACTTCTACAATAACGGCATCACGGTGACGCGCCAAGGCCACAGCACCCTCATCTCGGGCACCTGGCAGCGGTGTGCTAACGGCGGCGCCCGCCTGACTATGCCTACGCTTTTCGACTACTACCGCGACGAGACAGGCGCACCGGCGGAAAGGTGCTGGGCCATTTTCGGCAAGGGGGCTTATGCCTTTGCTCCGTACAGCTCTTTTCCGACCTATGCCGACAGATTTGCGCCGAGATTCGTCTCCGGCAGCAGGGCCACTGCGTGGAACGAAAACGATGCGCAGGGCGACCGGGGCGTACTTGAAAAAGTCCTGGAAGTGATGAAAACCGACCGGCCTGACCTGGTCTTCGTCAATTTCGGCTACACGGACCACGCCGCCCATCGCGCCAAGGACATAGCCGAGTATCAGGCTGCCATAAAGAATTGCGACCAGCTTTTTGGCGAGCTATGGGAGGCCATTCAGGCAGACCCTTACTATCGCGACACGACTACGGTTTTTTTCACCAACGACCATGGCCGGCACACCAGCGATTTCCACG
>JANZZA010000452.1 GCA_026419655.1 Armatimonadota bacterium
TAGATCTCGAAATTGCCATCGCGCTGAGACACGAAGACAATCCCTGACCCATCTGGCAACCATTCGGGATCCGAGTCCCGCCCGCTGCTGGTCAGCCTCGTCTGGCCACTCCCGTCGGCGTTCATAACATAGACCTGGGAATTGCCGTCTCGCGAGGACGTAAAGGCAATCCTGCTGCCGTCAGGTGACCAGGCCGAGAGCCCGTCCTCGGCAGGGTTGTTCGTGAGGTTGGTCGGGTTGCTACCGTCCGCGTTCATGACGTAGACTTCCCCGTTGCCGTCCCGGTAGGAGGTGAAGGTGATTTTCGTGCCGTCCGGCGACCAGGCAGGGAGTACGTCCTCGGCAGGGTGGTTCGTGAGCCTGGTCGGGTTGCTACCGTCCGCGTTCATGACGTAAATTTCCCGGTTGCGGTCCCGCTCGGACATAAAAGCGATCTTCTTCCCGTTGCGCGACCAGGCTGGGCACCAGTCCTCGGCGCCGTGGTTGGTGAGCCTGGTCTCGCTGGTCCCGTCGGCGTTGATGGCATAGATTTCGGAATTTCCGTCTCGGGTGGACCTGAAGACAATCTTCTTTCCATTAGCTGAAAGAGCAGGGTCGAAGTCAAGTCCCACACTAGTGACTCTGGTCTGGTTACTTCCATCCACGTTCATGATGTAAATCAGATATGGCCCGTCGCGGCGAGAAGTAAAAGCTATTTTCATTGGCACCACCACGCTGCCTCCGCCCCCACTGCATCCACCAAAGCCCAAAAGCGAAGCCAGAACCGCCAAAGCCGACAACCGGAGAATCGCCTGCCTGGAGTGCATTGTTGTGGCCTCCCGGAAGATTTTCCAATCTGCAATGCAGTCTACCACATGGCTCCGCTACTTCATACCCTGCACGCAAGGCGGCGGTTCATCGGGTCGAGATTATTCTGCAGCACCGTGGGACAGGCTGCGTCCCTGGGAAGTGTTGCCGAGCGGCTATTTGTCGCCGCGAGCCATAGGGAGCCGTTTCCCATGCAGGCCCAGAGGGCAGCACCTTCCAGGGAGCTTGTTCCAAAACCGTACTATGGGGTGCGTGCAGCGCCTTCGGGGTAGAGCTTCCACGCGCAACCGTGCACTGCACGCGCGCTGGCACGTGCGCTAGCGCCAGTTTCGCGACAATGACCTAAGCATTTTCTTCGGAGACTGTTTGGTGTCTCAGGATGCTGCTTGCTCCTGAGCCGTAGGGCGATAAAAGGTCCCACACGTGCCTGTTACTGGGGGCAACTCTTCAAAAAGGGTTGTTCCCCAGACTGCTTCTCCAAATTTTTGCTCTCGTTGCAACCGGCTATGATGTCCCGCAGGGTTTGAGCGTCCCCGCATACGTTGCCAACCCTTCAGCTGCTGCTGCGGTCGGAGCCGGGCACCGAGTACGTACGTGTCAGTGGGCGAATCAGAATCCTGAGAAAATCGAATATTTCCGTGAACTGGGCGAGATTGGGTATGACGACAGGCGACAATCCCCGGAAAAACCACGACAACACGGCGGGCCAACGCCCGTGGCCGGCCCTGGGCATTGTCCTCCCAGTCTTCCTGTGTCGCCCACGTCCTGCAGCCAGCGCGAAATCACCGCCCTACGACAAGGTTGGAAAACGGGCTCTGTCGCACACCCCCACCCCAAACTTTCTCGTGCTGCCCGCAAAGTGCGCCCTTTGGCCAGGGACAGGTCCGCCCCCGCGGGGTCGCTCACGGCCGTGGTGACCCTTTCCTGTCTACCTGCGGCTGCTCCGCTGGCGGGTTTAGCTGCGCTTCGGCGTACATCGTGGATAAGACCGCGGCTCCGTCGTGGCGGTGGCAGAACAAATACACAGGCTCGCGGGAAGCCTGAAGCAGTATCTGGCGCCCGTCCACGGGCGGGTGGTACTCATTGCCCATGAAATCCATGGCCGTGAAATCCGCCGGGCTGGCCCGCTCGGGTATCGAAAGCCTTAGTTCCCGCTTTTCGGCGAAGGAAGGAAGCTCCGCATACTGGACGGCGATGGCTGAGAACTCGGCGCCCGGATAAGTGCCCTCGAAAAGAAAAACCTGCAGCGGGCCGTGGCTGAGCCGGCCACGATACTCTCGACCGTCTATAGCCAGCGCCAAAGCAGCGTGGGCCGCGGCCAAAGGCTTTAGCATCTGCCCCTCGTCCCACATACTCCCGTTGATTGGGGACTCGGCAAAGACGCGGGGCTTGTCGTACTGCCGAAAGCGCCACGGGTCCGCTAGCTCATAGTAGAAAATCCGCTCCGCGCCGGCGGCGATGTTCTCCATGTAGCAGCGGACAAGCTCAAAGCAGGCGTTTCGGAAATGGTAGCGGGCTTCTGGCTCGGCATGGGTGGCGCGGCACTGGTCGAAGAAGCTCGTGCTCGGCACGTTCTCTTCGGAGTTCCACAGCGGGCCAGTGACACCGTGGCGACGCAACAATTCCTTGAGCCTGGGCATCACGTGCGGACCGTAATCCGGCTCCAGATAATGGTAGGTAAAGCCGTCCATGCAGCGGTCGTCGCCGACGGCCTGGAAGAACTGCTCAATCCAGGCCATGGCCCTGGGGTTTACGCCGCCCCCGCCGAGGACCACGCAGTCCGGGTCGGCCTGTTTCGCCGCACGATAGGCCGCCTTGAGCAGCTCTGCGTATTCCTCCGGCGTGCCTGCCCAGAAACCGTGGAAGTGCGGCTCATTCCAGACTTCCCAGTGCTTAATGCTGGCCTGGTAGTGTGAAACGGTTTCATAGACATAGCGGGAGAAATCGTCGAGGCTCGCAGGCGGATAGGCGCGTCGGTCGCCGGGGGCGTCAGGACCCACCTTCTGTGCCCACGGCGGCACCCATAAGAATTCCCCGGATGTTTCCATCCCGGCTTCGTCAACTATCCTCTGGGCATCATCGTACCAGACCCACTCGTCCCGGCTGTTGGGCTGCACCCGGTCCCACCAGGTCCACTGCATCATGTCATGGCACCGCGCCCACTGGATGCCCAGCTTGCGCCCGACGGCCAGATGCCAGGCCAGGTTTATGCCGTCCATGTGTCCGCCGAAATAAGACGTGCGGAGCCGCGGCCGGTCGAAGAGCTCCCGAGAGACTACGGTAAAGCTGCCCACGTCCTCCACCCAGCCGAGGTTTTCGGGTGCGGTGCCGGCGTCGAGGGCGACTTTGAAGCATCCGCGTGCTGGTGCCGCAAAGCTGATTTCCACCTGGGTTTCCTGGTCGGGCGCCAGCCTCACCTCGGCGGTCTTTTCGGCCACCTGCTCCTGGCGCACGTTTATTAGCCGAAAGCGCAGGAGGGCACGTTCCACATCGTCACGCGCGGGCCTGAGCCACAGCCGGAAAGCCGCTGTCTGGCCATCGAAGTAGATATTGTCGAAGGGATAGGTCTGCGAGACGCCCCGGACCCGCACAACTTCAACCACCTGGCGGCCCGTCGGCTCCGGCAGAGTCTCGTAGGGCCACTCGCGAAGATCCGGCTGGTCTTCCAGGCGTACATCGCGCCAGGCCAGATTTGTGCCCCAGCCGCTAAGCAGGGCAAAGGAGCCGCCCGGCGGCACGGGGTCGGGGTCGGTGAATTCCACCAGCTTTTTGTCATCGAGGAAGCCAAAGATGCGGTTGCCTGCCCCAACCAGGCGCAGCTCGTACTCCTGGGTGTTGTGGAGGAAAAGCTCGTAAGCGGGCGCTTGAGCCACCAGGTCCCAGCGCCCATCGCGGAGCCTGTACAGCCCCAGTCGCACGAACTGATTGTTTACCTCTAGACGATATACGCCGCGGGCAAGAAGGGCCGACCAGTGGCACCCACGGGCATTGCGCACACGGGCGCGGAAAGTAAAGTCCGCGTCGCAAGTAGCAGGCAGCGTGGCCACAGGGTTTGACCGCTCGCTGGTCACGCACAGCCAGCCGTCTGAAATCACATACGTGCCGCCGTCGAGTATCCAGTCCGGCAAGTGGGCAGGGCCGTCAGGCAGGCCGCTGAAGTCGCTGGCGTAA
The DNA here is from genome assembly GCA_026419655.1 of Armatimonadota bacterium. Classification (GTDB taxonomy): domain Bacteria; phylum Armatimonadota; class Zipacnadia; order Zipacnadales; family FEN-943; genus JANZZA01. The sequence goes on from JANZZA010000452.1 coordinate 3,979, forward strand.
ATCACCCCCGCCAGGCAACGGTAGTCGGGCCTCAGACAGCTCGCCAGCAGTGCGCAAACCAGGAACTTACGCCACCAACAAAATTTACCAAGAGCCGCCTTCATTGGCTTTGCACCAGCCTTTTCACTACGGTAGCGGAGCACTTCCGTGTGGTCTCCGTCAGCCCTTCCCGCTTTGAATGAGCCGGTGTGGTCTTCTCACTCACCCTGGCGGGCAAAGGCCGCCCTTGCATCCTGCGGCGGTGTCTGCTGAGGGCCCGGTGCCTGTGGTGGGCGTAGCTGGGGCGGGCCGGATTTTCGGGCGCATGGTAGGGGGCTTGCCCTGACATGTCTCCGGCGGTCGGCGTCTCAGCGTGGCCGCAGGGTGCTGGTGCCTGGCTGCGCGCGAAAAATCCGGCCCGCCCACAACGGAAAAAGTTTGGGAAGGGGGGTCTGGGGGGCAACCCTTTTCAAAGGGTTCCCCCCAGACACAAGCAGGGGGAACCCCCCTTTGGGCAAAAAGCGGAGTTCCCCCTGCACCCCCTCCCCGTAAATGCTCGTTCTCCCTGGCGGAGATGCGCAGCCACCAGGGCCTGCGAGGAAGGGGGTAAGCGGTGGTGGGGGAGGTGGTCGTGTTTTTCGGTGGGCCGGATTTTCGGGCGCGGGGCAAGGTCTCCGGGCTGACGCACACAGCGGCAAGTCCGCCAGCCCATTGCGGGTGTGTCAGTACGTACGCGTGCGCCCGAAAATCCGACCCCCGAACAGTATAAAAAGTTTGGGAAGGGGGTCTGGGGGAGAACCCTTTTCAAAGGGTTTCCCCCAGACAAGAAAGCTTGGTGAAGGTTCGCCGGCAAAGGAACTGACGGCGGCCGTGGGAAAGGGCGCGGTAGTACATTCTTCGCGTACTGGGGGGCTGTGTGTGACGCACCTGCTAAGGACGCCTTTGCATGGGTTTATCACTGGCGCGCTTGCGGTGACCCTGGCGTGGAGGGTGGCGGGGGCCCAAGTTCCTCTTTACCGCGACCCCAGGGCGCCCATCGAGCAGCGTGTGGAAGACCTGCTGGCGCGGATGACCCTGGAAGAGAAAGTCGCGCAGCTCGGCGGCGACGAGTCCGGCATGTCTACGCCCGACAACGAGCGCCTGGGCATACCCGGTTTTAAGATGTCCGACGGCCCACACGGCTGCCGCTGGGGCAGGGCCACCTGTTTCCCTACGCTCCTGGCATGCGCGGCGACCTTTGACCCCGATTTCATGCGCCGCATGGGCGTCGCCCTCGGAGAGGAGTTTCGCGGCCATGGTCGCTATGTGGCCCTCGGGCCGTGCATGAACATCATCCGCGACCCGCGGGGCGGGCGGAGCTTTGAGACTCTCGGCGAGGACCCCTATCTGCTCTCGCGCATGGCGGTGGCCTATGTGCAGGGCATGCAGAGCCAGCGCGTCGTGGCTGTATGCAAGCACTATGCCTGCAACAATCAGGAGAATGGCCGGGGGGAAAACGACGTGCGCGTGGGCGACCGGACGCTGTATGAATTCTACCTGCCTCACTTCCGCGCGGCTGTGGTTGAGGGTGGGGCGCTGGGCATAATGGCCGCGTATAACAAGGTCAACGGCTATTACTGCGCGGCCAACCGCCGGCTGCTGCGCGAAATCCTAAAGGACGAATGGGGCTTCCGGGGCTTCGTGGTTTCCGACTGGGGTGCTTGCCATGAGACCGTCGGCTCCATCAATGCCGGCCTGGACTGCGAAATGCCCACGGCGTACCACTACGGCGAGCGACTGCTTGAAGCCGTGCGTCGAGGAGAGGTCTCCGAGGAAACGATTAACGACGCCGTCCGCCGCGTGCTGTACGTAAAGTTCTGGGCTGGCGTCTTCGAGCAGCCCGTCGAGCCGGACCCGACCAAGATTGATACGCCCGAGCACCGTGCTCTTTGCCTTGAAGGCGCGCGCAAGGCGATAGTTCTACTGAAAAACGAGGGCGGTCTGCTGCCGCTTGACCGGACGAAGATCAGGTCCATCGCGGTTATTGGGCCGAATGCAAAAGAGGCCCGTCCTACCGGCGGCGGGTCATCTTATGTGGAACCGTTTTACGCCGTCTCGCCGCTTGAAGGCATCCAAAACCGGGCGGGCGGCGGCATACGGGTCGAATTTGCTCAGGGCTGCTATCTTGGCGGGCCGACGAATCTGTTTTCCATTCCGGCCTCGGCGCTCAGGCCCCCGCCGGGCGTCGAGGGGGCCGAGGGTCTCCTGGGGCAGTATTTTGACAACCAGGAATTGCGTGGCGAGCCTGCTCTTTCGCGGCGGGATGCGCAAGTGGATTTCGACTGGGTCGGCGGGGGGCCCGCTGACGGTTTCCGCACGGACAACTTCTCCGTGCGCTGGAGCGGCCGCCTCGTCCCGCCCGAAACCGGCGAATATGTCCTTGGCGTCACGTCAGACGACGGCACGCGGCTCTGGCTTGACGGTCAGCTCCTCATAGACGACTGGCGCGACCATGGGGCCGAGACGCGGTCGGCCAGAGTGCGGCTTGAGGCCGGGCGGGAATACTCGATCCGCCTGGAATATTACGAAAACCGGGGCCTGGCGGTGGTGCGGCTGGGCTGGCTGGAGCCGTCGCGGGCGCAGGATATTTTCGCTGAGGCCCGAGAGGTCGCGCGGCGCTGCGATGTGGCCGTAGTGTGCGTTGGCACCGGCCCAAGCCTGGAAAGCGAGGGCTTCGACCGCGCCACTTTAGACCTTCCCCAGCCCCAGGACGACCTCATCCGCGCGGTCGTCGAGGCAAACCCGCGTACCATAGTGGCTGTGGTCAGCGGCTCGGCCTGCCTCATGCACCGCTGGATTCACCGCGTGCCGGCGGTGCTTCAGGTGTGGTTTGCCGGCCAGGAAGCCGGTAATGCCCTGGCCGAGATACTGTTCGGCGACGTAAATCCTTCTGGCCGGCTACCAATCACCCTCCCGTACAATAACTATCAGCTTCCCCCATTCAACAATGACTACGAGACCATAGCCGAGGGCCGAGGCTATCGCTACTACGACCGCACTCGCATGGAGCCGCTGTTTCCCTTCGGCCACGGCCTGAGCTATACGACCTTCCGCTATGGGGACTTGAAGGTGGAGCCGCAAATCATCGCGGCCGGCCAGAAAGCTCGCATTACCATATCCGTTACCAACACGGGCGCCCGCGACGGGGACGAAGTCGTCCAGCTTTATGTCCGCTATCCAGAGGGCGACGTTGAGCGCCCGGTAAAGGAACTCAAGGGCTTCCAGCGGCTCTCCATCCCTGCCGGCCAGACACGGCAGGCGGTCTTCGAGCTATCTTCTGAAGACCTGGCCTGGTACAACCCCGATGCCAAGCGTTTTGTCGTACAGCCTGGCGAGTATGAGCTATTGGCGGCAGCGTCAGCCAGGGACATCCGGGCTTCCGCAAAGTTAACGGCCCGTTAGGCTTTGCTGGAAGGCTGAACTGCCGAGCCGCTGGCTGTCTCCCAGGAGTGGGCGGGCGGCAGGCCAACGGCAGGAAAAACTTTTTTATGGAGAACGGCGGCAACCCTACCCAGGGTGGTGTCCTCAGAGAAATAGTCGTCGTTAACTTTCTATTATTCTTCTGATGATAAGATGTAAGTGTGGAGAGACCTGTACGGCGAAAAGTAAACGTTGACGATCCCTTTGCTTGGTGGTAGGGTGCCCGCGTCGGGCAAGTAACAACTCACGGGAGGGTGCCGGACATGAGAAGGATGGGTCTGGTGTTTTTGTCGGTTGGGACTGTGGCTCTTGGAGTTTTGTTGTGTCTTGGCGGCTGTGGCGGGGACGGGTGCGGCGGTGGCGGTGGTGCCCCTTCATTGCGAGGAAAGATTGCCTTCGTCTCTGACCGAGATGGGAACCCTGAAATCTACGTCATGGACCCAGATGGTAGCAATCCGACACGGCTGACCAACAATGCCGCGTTCGACTTGAACCCCGCTTGGTCGCCGGACGGCAGCAAGATTGCGTTCGACTCGGAAAACGAGGTCGAGTCGGAAATCTATGTCATAGATGCAGACGGGAGCAACCCGACGAGGCTGACCAACAACGCCGCGCTTGACCGCAGGCCCGCCTGGTCGCCAGATGGCAGCAAGATAGCCTTTAGTTCGAACCGCGACGGCAACGAAGAAATCTATGTCATGAATGCAGACGGCAGCAATCCGACGAGGCTTACCAACGATGCCGCATGGGACTGGGGTCCCGCCTGGTCGCCAGACGGCAGCAAGATTGCGTTTGAGTCGAACCGCGACGGCAACTGGGAAATCTATGTCATGGATGCAGACGGTAGCAATCAGACCCGGCTGACGAACAATGCCAGGGACGACTCGCATCCCGCCTGGTCGCCAGACGGCAGCAAGATTGCGTTTGAGTCGAACCGCGACGGCAACTGGGAAATCTATGTCATGGGTGCAGACGGTAGCAATCAGACCCGGCTGACCAACAATGCAGCGGGCGACGGCCATCCCGCCTGGTCGCCGGACAGCAGCAAGATTGCCTTTGTGTCGGACCGCGACGGCATTGGCGAGGTCTATGTGATGAACGCGGACGGCGGCAATCAGACCAACCTCACCAACAACCCTGCGGCCGACATAGAACCGGCGTGGTGATAGGCCGGCAGCCGCGCCCTTCTTGTGCCGCGCCTGTGGTGCGGGCGTTTATTTCGGGGCAAGGTTGTGCATGACGTGATAAGGAGTTCGAGGCCCCGCCCTGTGCCAGGGCGGGGCCTCAGGAGGTGTCTACGCGGGTTCACGCTCGCACTGAGAAAACGCTATTTGGGTCCCGAGAGTTCCAGGTAACATCGTCGAATTCCAGGGGAGCCCGTCCGGCTCGTAAGGCGGGTGGCCGTACCGCGTAGGGGCCTTTAGCTATTTCTGCTTAACCCATAGCAGCTTCGCCTCGCCTATCGAGAGCGAAAAGCGCGCTTCGGTTCCGACTGTGATTACTTCCCTTGTCAGTGCATCCGTGACACTGGCTAGGTGGGGTAAGCGGATGGTTTTTTCGCCGGCTGATGTGGCTGAATTGGCAAGGAAGCGGCCGTCGGTCTCTATCATGTCGTTCGCGTCGAAGTAGATATGCACGTCGCCGCGGCGGCTACCTGCGGCGTCCCATCGGTCTTTAGGAAACCGTGGGGTCACCAGTGGCCGTTAAAGCCATGCTCTGGGGAGCGGCTCCAAGAGCCACCTGGCGTTCATCCGCCATTTCGTATCCGGCGACGGCAGTTGCCAGCACGGGCGACCAGGTCACCCATCACGGGAGAATAGTCCGTCCTGACTTCGGTCTTGTCGCCGTGCGTGACGCTGACTGCCAGGAAATAGCATTTGAGGCTCGTGGCGTCCTGCAGGACAGGCGTGTTCATGACCTGGAAGTGCAGGTGAGGTTCGGAGGAGTTACCCGAGTTCCCGCACAGCCCAATTACCTGCCCGCGCTTCACCGTCTGCCCGACGCTCACCCGTATGGAGCCGAACTTGAGGTGCGCCATCATAGAGTACTCATGGGGCCGGTGCTTGATGACCACGGCGTTCCCGACGGCCGAAAAAGGATTCATTGAGCCTGGCAGGTTGTCGCGGACGCCTGTAATGACGTCAACGACGAGGCCATCAGCCGGCGCCAGGATTTCTCGCCCAAAGCAGTAGTAGTCCTCATTGGCCCTGCCAGAGCCCCTGTGGGTGCTCCCCTGATCGTCGGTCATGACGAAGTCAAAGGCATACCGCTGGCTGAGGACGGGATGGTGTATGTTGTGGGCCTCATCGTCCCCGCCCCAGACCACCTTCCAACGGCCCGCGAAGGGCAGAGAGAATGCCGTGCGATGTCGCTCCGGCACGGGTATCGGCGGCCGATGCGGCCGCAACCAGAGGCCTGCAATCTTGCCCTGCCCGTCGAGATGCACCGTCACGTCAAGCAACCCGCGCTCAAAGCGCACAGGGAAAACCGCGCCGCCGCCCGTCGGGTCCTCGCGCCTCGGCCCGATGTCCTCGGCCCTGCCAAGCTCCGCCTTCATCCCTTCCATGAGCACCGCGGACTGCTCGGCCGAGAGAGCGTCCAGCATGGCCTCGCTGAAGTCGCGGCGGAAAGCCGCGACGTCGCCCGCGTTGTAGGCGTCAAGGAGGCTGCGGACGGCGGAATCAAGGGCGTCTGGTTGGGCTGCCTGTCCCCAGGCAGGCCCAAGCCCTGCTACGAGCAGAGTCGTATAGACGGCTCCCACCAAGCGCATGTGCTTTCCTCCCGTCCCGGTGGCATCTCCAGCGCTTCGCCGCCAAGGTTCCGCGGCCCCGCGCGCGAATAGGCGCCCCGGTGGGCCTGCCGCCGGAGCCTTGTTCATGGCGCATCGCACGCACTCGGGCAGCAGGTTCCTCCCCGCAGGGGCGATTCCCTCTGGCCAGGAGGGATGGATATGACTGCGTCGGGCATGTGCTTCGTCCTGCTCATGAGTGCTGCGGCTACCGCTTCATCAGCGGACGCGCCGCCCCTCACCTTCCGTACGGTAGGCTTTTATGGTATCCACCTGCCGGTGGGTGACTTTGCGTTTCTCAAGTTCGACTATGGGGGCCCAGAAGACGACAAGCGCATACCTGGCTATAACGCCTTGCTCGAAGAAGTAGCCCAGGCGGGGCAGAAGGCCATAGTCGGGTTGTACACCTTCGACCGCGTGACTCACAAACGGCCCGTGGAAGAATATGTGCGCAATACAGAGGCACTGGTCGGCGGCCTGCGCCAGGACCTGGTATACGCCTTCTGTCCAAGCGAAGAAAACGTCACCTGGAACAATGGCCTGGAAATCCTCAACGCTCTTTATGACGCGGTGAAGCGCAAGAGCGACAGGCCCTGCTATCAGTGGCTTACAATGCCCGACCCGCCGCACGGCAAGCTCAAGGCAGACGGGTGGATACTCGACGCCTATGGCTTCACTTACGACTCCTTTCGGCGACATCTGGCCAGGTTTGTGGTTACGGGCAAGCCGGTTATCGTATGCGTCAACGCCACGTCGCCGAAGGTGCCGTGGGCGGCGGAGGGGATTCTCGTGGGCGATCCGGGGTCTCCTGCGGAAGACCAGATGCGCGTGTGCCGGGAGTTCAACGTGCCCGTGTTCTTTTATGCGGTAGGGAAGGAATTCGGCAACGTCCATGAGTGGTTTCACGACGACGAGGAGCTGACGGCGCGCAGTCGGCGGTGGGCGCTTCAGTGGATAAATCGTGCCCATGCCGAACCGCCGGGCATCCTGCCCCTGCGCAGCGCCGATTACCTTGACGGGCGGCCCATGGAAGTCTGTGGCGGCGCCGACAACGTCTTTCGCGCCCGATTTCTTTTCGACGACACGGATTTCCTGGACTTTGCGGGCGTCGAGGGCCTGCTAAGCTTGCGCTGGGACGGCTTTGCCGAGAGGCTTTTCGTCGAAGGTGCCGGCACCCCGCGCCGCGCGTTTATTTTCTGGCACCTGGCGGCTCCCTTCGAGATGGAAAACCTGCGCGCAGAGGTCAAAGGAACCTTTGCAGGCGAAGGGACACAGGTGGCCGTTGGTCTCTGCCCGACGCTAGTGCACTGGCATGGGCAGGTGGTGAACGCCGCGCCAGAAGAAAAAGAATTTGCGGCGACCGCGGCCATCCCGCAAGACTGGCACGGCCGCCACGCCTGGCTCATGGTCGAGCTAAGGGCTGGTCCGGGCGGCCAGGTGGCCTTAGAAGCAGTAGAAGTCACCGGTCGCACCCAGCCGCCAGCGGAGAAAATCATCCGTTTGGCGCCCGGGCCGCAGCCGGCGGTCCTTTATCGCGACGACTTTACCACACCGAAGCTTATGCACTTTGCAGAGATTGACCGGCCACGCGAGCTGCACTGGCGACCAGGGCAGTGGTACACCACCGGCGCTGATGGAGACGTAAACCGTGTCCGGCTGCGCCTGCACTTTGTTTCCGACAAACCGCTCGCGGACGGGGAGGTGCGGCTTGGGGCCACGGCCTGGACGCGCGACCATGCCTCGCGTGTGGTGGCAGGGTTGTCGGCCAATGGGAACGACATCCTCGTCAGCCGCGACAGTTCCAAGCTGCCGCAAGAGGAGCAATGGGCTAGATTCAACGGCGTAATTGTCTTGCCCCTGGCTGAGTCACCAAAGCTCGTGGGTGGAAGAGAGTTTTGGCTGATCCTCGACCTGATCAGTGAATCGGGCGTAAAAGCTGGTCCAAGTGCCATGCTGAACTTCCTCGAGGTGGTGGGCCGTAGCGGAGAGAACTAGGGCGAGAACCCGAAGACCCCCTGCGGGGCGTCGTCGGTGGCAGTTTGGTCGCCGGCCGCGGCCCATGCATGTAGAAATGGCGTGCGTTGTGCAAGTAGCACGGGCATTTAGGGTGAGGGGGTGCAGCGGAACCCCGCTTTTTGCCCCAAAGGGGCCCCACGCCGGTGGGGGCGGGGGCTGGGGCGAGAGCCCTTTTCAAAGAGAGTTTTCCCCATACAGGCTGTTTTTCTGCTTTTGGGGGCTTCTCGACGCTGCCCGACTCAACATTCTCCGGCAGTTGAGGTGATGGTCGGAGTGACTGAGTGTCTGGCGGGGCTTATGAGCGTTGTGTTATGCGGGCTTGTGTGTGCGGCGGACGTGGCAGTCCTGGTTGAGCCGGGGATGGTGAATTACGGCGGCATGCCGGCTCTGCCCGCGCACCGGGTCCCAGCGGCCCTGGGGCAGTGCGGCATCCTTTGTGTTC
>JANZZA010000508.1 GCA_026419655.1 Armatimonadota bacterium
GTGTGCCAGTAATCCTTTGAGCACGCAGGACGACGTGGCCGCCGCGCTGGTACAGGTCTTCGGCGCGTCGGTTTTTGCGCGCCACGGCGAGGATACGGAAACCTATTATCGTCACATCAACGCTGTTCTTGACCTGGCGCCAACAATTACCATTGACGACGGCGCCGACCTAATAAGTACTCTTCACCGCGAACGGCAGAACCTTCTGTCCGGCGTCCGCGCCGGCATGGAAGAGACCACCACGGGCGTGCTGCGTCTTCGCGCCATGGCTGCCGACGGCGCCCTGCGCTATCCAGTCATCGCCGTCAATGACGCCATGACCAAGCACCTTTTTGACAACCGTTACGGCACAGGGCAGAGCACCATAGACGGCATCTTGCGGGCCACTAACGTACTCCTCGCGGGCAAAAACTTTGTCGTCTGCGGCTACGGTATGTGTGGGCGCGGCGTGGCCATGCGCGCCCGCGGTATGGGAGCCAAAGTCATCGTCACTGAGGTTGACCCTCTTCGTGCCCTTGAAGCCACCCTGGACGGCTTTCAGGTCATGCCCATAGCCGAGGCCGCCCCCATCGGCGATATTTTCGTCACGGTCACTGGCAATACCAGTGTCATCCGCCTCGAGCACATGGAGGCCATGAAGGACGGCGCTATTCTGGCCAATTCCGGCCACTTTGATGTAGAGGTTGACGTTCGCGCCCTCTCTGCCATGGCCAAGTCAGTACGACGCCTGCGGCCGGCCTGCGATGAATACTTGCTGCCCGACGGCCGCCGGCTTTATCTGCTGGGCGAGGGGCGCCTGGTCAATCTTGCGGCGGCTGAAGGGCATCCGGCGGCCGTCATGGACATGAGCTTTGCTAATCAGGCTCTCTGCGCCGAGTGGGTTGCGCGTGCGGACACCCCGCTGCCGGTTGGCGTCCACACGGTGCCGAAAGAGATTGATGAGCAAGTGGCGCAGCTAAAGCTGGCCAGCCTTGGCGTGCGCATTGACCGCCTCACTCCAGACCAGGAGGACTACCTGGCCAGCTGGGAACAGGGTACATAGTCGGGCAGGACCGACCGCGCAGGACAAAGGGCTGAGGGCCATGGGGCAGGGCGCAGCGACGGTAACGGTCTTGAGCACCGGGGCGAAGGCAGTGGTTGGGGCAGCCCTGTCTGCGCTGGTGGCCAGCGCCGCGCTGGCGGGCCTGAATCGGTTTTTGGAGCGGCGGTTGGGGAGGCGTCCGGCCATGGATTGGCAGGGCGCGGTGGTGGCGGTAGGACTGGTCGGTGCTGCCTATGCGACCGCTAAGCCCGACCTAGCTCGGCTAGGGATTGTCGCCTTGGCGGCCGCGCCGTTGCTCATCCCCACCGACTGGATTCGGGGGCCGCGCGGCCTTCGGGCACTCGTGGCCCTTGCGGCTGTTCTCACTCTTGCTTCAGACGTGCCCCTCATTGACACGGTAAAGCTGCCTTTCAGCACACACTTTGTTACCCTTGGCTGGGCGGGCTGGCTAGTTTCATGGATTTGGGTGGCGCTGTTTGGCTCGATGTTTGCCCGCGCCGGGATAGTGGCTGGAGTAGCTCCAGGGCTGGCAGTACTTGCCGGTACTACGCTTTGGGCCATCTGCGTATTGCGGCCGGAAGCGACGGGAGAAACTGCCAGGTTGAGCGCGGTGGCGCTGGCGGGGGCAGGGCTAGGCACCGGTCCTTTTCAGCGGTATTTGCGCACACCTGCCTGCTCTGCCGGGGCGTACCTTGTCGGCATGGTTTGCGGCATTGTGGCGGCCATGGGGATGATGAAAGACTCTGCGCTTCTTGCCCTGCTCCTTCCGCTGCTTCTGATAGGGATGCCTCTGTTTGCCGTTGTCGGGCCACGAGCCAGAGCCGCTAAGACCGAAGGGCGCCCGCGACACCTGCACGAGGTTCTTTTGGAAGAGGGCTACACAGAAGCCGCTGTGGCTGCTGTTGCTCTGGCAGGCACAGCCTACCTGTGCGTATTGGCGGTCCTGCTGGTGGTCATAATCGAGTGGAGCTGGGTCATCAAGCTGGCTATAGTGGGCGGATGGGCAGTTCTGGGCGGAGGGCTGGGATACATCATCGTGCGGGTCATGCCGCGCCCTCTGGCGACCCATCTAGGCCCCGTCAGGGTAGGACTCTTTGGGCTCCATCTGGATGCTCTGACTATGGCCGAGGCGCTTGAGCGGGCACGGGAATTTATCCGGTCAGGGACGCCGCACTATGTTGTCACCTGCGATACTCCTGCCGTTGTGCGTGCGCAGGACGACGAGAGCTTTCGCCGGTTTGTCAACGGGGCTGACCTGGTTACTGCTGACGGGGCCGGCGTAGTGCTGGCCGCGAAACTGCTCGGGCTTCCAGTACAGGTCCGGGTGGCTGGCTGCGACATGGTAGAAGGGCTTTGCCGGGTGGCGGCCGAGGAAGGGCAAAGCGTTTATTTTTTGGGGGCTGAGCCTGGAGTCGCAGAAGAGGCAGCCGCATGTCTGCGCGAGCGTGTCCCTGGTCTTCGCGTCGCCGGCTGCCACCATGGGTACTTTCGACCCGAAGAAGAAGAGCTTGTCGTAGCGGCTGTTGCTGCGGCGCAGCCGGGCGTTCTCTTCGTTGCGTTGGGACAGCCTCGGCAGGAGCAGTTTATCGCGAGTAATTTACACCGCATCCGGCCGCTCATCGCCATAGGCATCGGCGGAAGCCTCGACGTAATCTCTGGCCGGAAAAAGCGTGCTCCAGTATGGATGCAACGCCTTGGGCTGGAATGGGTGTACCGGGTAGTTCGCGAACCGTGGCGCTTGCCGCGGCTGAAGGCACTGCCGCGGATTCTTTTCATGGTCTTCCGCGAGTTGCTGCGCGAGCCCAGGCCATCAACTCCCGGGCCGGTCGCAGAGCAGCTCGGCGAAAATAAGTGACCGCAAGCCTGCTTGCCCGTTACTGATTGTTGCAGGTTGAAAGACAGAGGAAAGTGGAAACGTGTGATGCCGCCGAAGTTAGTGATGCGGGCTTGCGCGACGGCTAGGTGAAGCTTGGGTTTGTTGGTGGGCTTGTGCGGCGTAAGCACCATGAAAAAGTTTGGCAAGGGGGTCTGGGGGACAACCCTATAGAAAGTATTTCCCACAGGAGGCTATTGCAGAAGCTGGCGTTGGCTTAGCCAGATTGAGGAAAGTGCGCAAGACCGTGCGCCGAATGTTTTGCCTGCAACCATGTAGACCGACCGAGGAAAGGACTGTCGCAACATTTTGGCCAGCAAAAAGTCTCAGGCGCCCCCGCGTCCTTCCGTGCGCGCGCAATCGAACATGCTGGCTCAACCGAGCCGGGTCAGTGAGTGTCTATGGCGGAACCTGTCCTGATAGTTGGCTCGATGGCGCTGGACGACATCGAGACGCCTTTCGGAACCGCAGCGGGGACCGTTGGGGGAGCGGCCACTTATGCAGCCCTTGCCGCGTCCTTGCTTGCGCCGGTTAGGCTGACGGGCGTGATCGGTGACGATTTTCCGCGTGCGGTCATGGACGACCTGGCTGCTCGCGGCGTTGACCTTTCCGGCGTGCAGGTCGTGCCTGGCGGGCGGTCCTTTCGTTGGGCTGGCCGCTATCATTTCGACATGAACACGCGCGACACCCTCTTTACTGACCTGGGCGTCTTTGCGGACTTTTCGCCCGTGCTCCCGCCTGCCTGGTTTGATACGCC
>JANZZA010000525.1 GCA_026419655.1 Armatimonadota bacterium
CCGGGGCCGCAGAGGTAACCTTTTTGCGCCGGGCAGCCCGAAAAGGGCCGTTTTGCGTCAGCATCCCCAGAAGCGAGGCACGGCAGAAGTCTTCACTCCACCAGCTTGGTGGGCTGAAACAGTGTCCCTGGACAAGTGAATAGCGCCTTCCGAGAAGCCTTCGTTGACCGCTGCAGCAAGCCGCTGTTACAATCGCCCTTGCCCTCAAATCAGTCGTCTGAAAGATATTCTATCGTCGAAACGCGAAAAAGTAGGAGACTGCCGATGACTCATAGTGAAGGCAAAATAGTGATGGTTCTCGGCGATGGCATGGGCGGGCGAGACGTACCTTCTCTCGGTGGCCGTACAACCATAGAAGCGGCGCATACGCCGGCTCTAGACACGGTCGCCCGCCTTGGCGCCTCGGCCCTGATGTACCTGGCCCGGCCTGGGCAACCCGTGGGTTCCGATACGGCCCATATGGCCCTGCTGGGCTATGATCCCTTCCAGTACTACCGGGGGCGTGGTCCCTTCGAGGCGGCTGGCGTTGGTCTTAGCATGCAGCCAGGCGACGTGGCGTTCCGCTGCAACTTTGCCACCGTGGACGAAAAGGACCTCATCACGGACCGGCGGGCTGGCCGCATCAAGTCGGGCACGGACCAGCTCGCCGCCGCCATCATGGAAGCCTGCCGAGAGGGAATCGAGGGCGTGCAGGTATTTTTCAAGGAATCGGTTGAGCACCGGGCGGCCCTCGTGCTCCGCGGCGAAGGCCTGGATTACCACGTCACTGACGTTGACCCGCACGAAGAAAACGTGCCGTGGGCGCAATGTCAGCCCGCGCTGAACTGCCCTCCGGAGGCGCTCCCCAGAGCCGAGCGGACAGCCCGGATAGTCAACGAGTTTGTAGTCCGCGCTCACGAGGTTCTGGAAAACCACCCGGTGAATGTTTCGCGCAAAGCTGAGGGACAGCCGCCAGCCAATGCCGTCCTGCCGCGGGGCGCCGGCGAGGCAGTGGAACTGGCACCCTTCAGCAGCCGTCACGACGGTCTGCGCGGGGCCATGATTGTAGAGGTGGACCTGGTGCGCGGCCTGGGCTACTACGCGGCCCTGGATGTCCTCGATGTTGAAGGAGCTACTGGCGGACGCGACACGGACGAAATGGCTATTGCGCGGGCGGTCGCGGAGGCCTGGAAAAACTATGACTTTGTGCTGTGCAACATCAAGGCCCCCGACCTCGGCGGTCATGACCACGACCCCCACCAGAAAATCCAGGCCGTCGAGAAGGTTGACCGCGCCGTGGCCTATCTGCTCGACACGCTTGATTTCTCCCACACCGCGCTCATGATTGGCGCAGACCACTGTACGCCGGTTACCGTGGGCGACCATACCGGCGACGCCGTGCCGGTGGCCTTCTACGGATGCGGCGTGCGCACCGACCTGGTGGACACTTACGGAGAGCGGGCGGCCGCAGCAGGCGGAGTGGGACAAATATCCGGCGGGGACGCCCTGGTGCTGCTGCGTAACTTTGTCGGCCGCATCAGCAAGTTTGGCGCCTGACGGAACGGGGACTGTTGGAAAAGCTGGTGCTGGCTCGTGCGGAGTGAAGAAAGCGTACAATGCCCTGCGCCGGGCCTTTTACCCGGGGTCGCATCCGGGGCAGGAAAGCAGCTTTTGCAACAGTCTCCAACCGGGAACGGCAACAGGTCGGTGGAGTGAGGTCCAACCTTTTGCAGTGGCATGCGTAAGACAACCGGTGGTAAAAGAGCCGCGCCATGAGCATAAGACACCGGCCGCACAGAATACTTTATCTGCCAGCCGATGACCGGCCCTGCAGCATACACTGGCCCCGGCTGCTGTGCCGCATGGTGGACTGGGACCTGGTCATGCCCCCGGCCAACTTGCTGGGCTGGTTCAACGAGCCAGGCAAGCCTGAAGAGCTGGCAGCCTGGCTCCTGGAGGCTGCTCGACAGCCTTTTGACGGCGCGGTGCTATCACTGGACATGCTAGCCTATGGGGGCATGAGAGCGGCAGCGAGTTCTGGTACGCGCACAGCCCTGGCCCAGCGCCGCCTGGAGGTCCTGGCCCCGCTGCGGGAAGCAATGGGGTCAGTTCCGATCTGTGGGTTGGCCTCGATTCTGGGCCTCACGGCCATGACCCGTAGCGATGAGGCCGCGCGATACGGCCACGTTTTGCGCGATTATTCGGTGCTGGCTGGACGTGCAAGAGCCACAGGTGGCGCCGCGAGCGAGGAACTCCGCGCCCTGGAAGCCAGTCTGCCGCCCAGCGTCATCGGCGAATATGTGGCCATTCGGGGCCGCAACCACGAAATCAATCGCCGTGCCCTGGAAGAAACCAGTCGCGGGCGGCTCGACCTGCTCGTTTTCGCCCAGGACGAAGCCGCTCAGGAAGGCATTCACCGAGACGAGCAGGCAGACCTTCGCGCCGCCGCCGAGCGCCTGGGCGTTGCCGACCGCGCGGTCATCTGCAACGCCGGACCCGAAATAGCCATGCTCCTCATCGCCCGACTAATCCACGAGCACATGACTAAGGTGCCCGAAGTACGGCCCATATACTCGAATGAATTGGCGGCCCACCGTGTGCCCCCTGGCGAAGACCGGCCCCTGACAGAACAAGTAGCTATCATGACAAAGCTAATGGGCGGTCGGCTCATTAGCCAGGGCGAGGCCGACCTGGTGCCCGTTATCAACTGCCCGCTCACTGCCCCGCGCGAGACCGTCAGCCACGAGCCGTATCATGACGAAAGACGTCTGCAGCTTGAAAATCTGCTGGGCCAGGTGGTCGCTGGGGCGGCTGGCCGGGGCCTGGCGGTCTTAGACGTTGCCCTCCCCGACTGCGCCGACGGGGCCCTTGTTGAGGCACTCTTCAGCACCATACCAGACCTGCCTGCCATGCTCAGCTTTTTTTCCTGGGGCCGGGCGGGCAATACTCTCGCTGCAGGCCTCGCTCATGCCGCCATTCGCCTCATCGCTCTTCAGGACAAGGGTGCCTTTGACCTTGCTCACCACGTTGCCCATCTCACGCCGATGCGCTACTTGAGCCTCCTCGACGCACTAATCGAGTCGGAAAAAGCCCATGTGTCGCTTCTTTTCTCTCGCTTCGTCGAAGATTACCTGTACAGCGCTCTGGTCCGTCCTCAGGTGGAAGAACACGTCATCCGGCTAATCCGCGGCTCAGTAGTTGACTTGCGCGAAGTACACGAGAGAGCCGAGTACCTCATGCGGGACCTGCTCGGTCCCGCCGTTGCCGACTTGTGGATTGAGCACTTTCTGAGCCGCACATCAGTGAAAATCGGCAGAGAACCGAACCGCAGCGCTGTGGTGCTGGCCGAGATGGAAGAAGCACGACTACGCTATCCGTGGCGCCGCCTGGCAGAAATCGAGGTTGAAGTAGACTTCGGCGTGGAATTAGTTGCCGAATAAGGCCACCTCTTGGTCCTTTGCAGATTGCCCCTCGAATGGTTGTACGACCGCAGACAGCCTGATGACACATCTAAATTAGTGGGCGGCACTCCTTGGGGAGTATTCGGTTTTGCAAGGAGACCGATGCAAAAGCTTCTGCAGCTCTTCGGAGATGCGCTCCGAGGCAAAAGGTGGGACACACATCTTTTAGACTTTTGTGGCCCTGTATAAGCCAACACCCGGTTTTTTGACAGACCACTGAGGTGATTCTCGGGGCTTTACTTTTCCCTGCCTGCGACAAAATCCTGAGCAAACTGAATACTCCCGGCTCTTTGTCCACTGTTGCAAAGTGCCCATGTCGGCCCGCCCCGTGAAAAAAAGACAGCGCCCTTGTGCCCGCACCGTCGTACCCACTCATAAGGTCAACTCAGGCAAAGAAGGGTTGCGCAACAGCGTCCAGTGGAGAAGGTTATCCTCCGGGCGTCTTTGCCGAGGTCTTTCGTGTCGCTTCGAGCGCAGCGCACCCCCACTCGGGGACAGCCCCTGCCTGGAACCAGTGCTCAAAGAACCTGCGCATCGCCCAAGGGAACACCGCGCGCTTCACGTTTGCCCAGGTAAGCTGGTCGCTCACGGCGTAGTAAAGGTACGTACGCCCCTGCCATTCGACGATCTCCGGGTCCGATGCATTGACGCCCTCGTCAATCCCCTCGGGGACGATTACAGGATTGGACGCGCTTTGCTCCCAGTGTTCTAAGTCCTTGGATCGCACCACATAGGTCTCGAACTGCCATCTGGGCGTGCGGCGCTCGAGATAAAGCACATAGTAGTATCCGCCCACGTATCTGATGCACGGACAGGCAGTGTAGCGGTTAGTGCCCAGCGTACTGTCCGGGCGCTTTTCCCAGTTTTCTAGGTCGCGCGACGTGGCGAATTTTATGGTGAAAGGCGGCCAAGCCGGGTCGTTGGACTCATAGGCCATCACGAATCTGTCCCGGCCCTTGCACACCGAGGTATTGAATATCTGCTCGTTCTCGCCCTGAAGCACTACCTTGGACTCCCAGCGCCGCAGGTCGCGCGATTTGAACAACGTCACATCATGCCACCCGCCCCCTTCCCAACGCGAGGCGAAAACGTAAGCGGTCTCGTCATGCACGATAATGGACGCCAACCCATAGCCCTCAGCCGCCCTGCCAATAACGTGGCCAGTCTCGGCGTCGCGAAAGAGCAGATAGTAATCTGCCCGCGTTCCGCCGGAGGCTGGCCGGACACACTCCATGTGGCACAGCCGGCCCCTCCACACAAACGGCGAAAGCTCACACACATCCCGCGCAACAAGTTGCCTTTCAACGAAAAGAGACGGCCTCTTCGCAGCCGGCGGCGTGATTGACTGGAAGAGTTCCACCGGCCAGGCACCTAGACGGTGGAAGCCCTCTGGTACGTCCTGCTGAAACTGTACATAGGCCCTGCAATCTCCGCGCGTCGCGTACTGAATGTCACCGACGGTGCCCTTCTCTACCTTGACTCCGAAGACCTTATAGCCCATTAGCGTGCAGTCCTCTAAGTCAACGCGAAGACACTTGCCTTCCTGGACGCTCTGGACAATCCCGTCGCTGGGTGTTCCGTGGGGCTGAGAAAAATTGAGCGTGACAAGTCGGCAGCGGCGCAAGCTGATATAGCTGTGCGTGTGAAAACCATAATTTCCCACCTTGAGCGCGCACTCAGGCCCCACCAGGACGCAGTCTTCAAAGATAACGTCGGGGCGGTCGGGCGTGTGTTGATTTTCCACACGCACATAGCCGCCAGAAGCATCTCCCCACCAGTCCAGGGACCAGAGCCAGCAGCGGCGGAACAATATCGGCTCATCCGGCCGGGACAGGCAGCTTGCGACTCCACCGCCGAAAGCCCGCCCAATCCCCACACAATCTTCGACAACCACTG
Organism: Armatimonadota bacterium; assembly: GCA_026419655.1. GTDB lineage: Bacteria > Armatimonadota > Zipacnadia > Zipacnadales > FEN-943 > JANZZA01. The sequence goes on from JANZZA010000525.1 coordinate 5,337, forward strand.
TGAACGGCTCCACCCTGTCCGTGCAGTCAAAGAATGTCCCGGCGTCTCCGCCTGTAACGTAGAGGCCCTGAAGGCGCCACCGGTCCCAGCCAATGGCGGAAAAGGTCGGCTCGGTATGCTCCGGCGACCAGCCGTGGGAATAGGCCCGTATAGCCTGCCACCAGTCGTAGCCTTTAAAGCCTTTCTGACCAGGGTCGCCGCTGTCTATTATCACCCAGCCCGTCGTGCCCGACCCATACCGGC
>JANZZA010000532.1 GCA_026419655.1 Armatimonadota bacterium
GTCATCATGCCCGGCTGGCGCGCCCGCACCTCCCCCAGCGCCCCCACAAGGAAGGGCTTTCCACAATATCCGTACAAAGCAGCCGACAGTAGAAGAAGCACCACATTGCTGCCGGGGAAGGAAACTCCGTGAGTCTGCATGCCCAGGTGCGCCCAGGGAGCAACAATAAATATCGGCACGCTCAGGATAAGCGCTACCATGAAGCGGCGGCGGAAGTCGGCGACGAGCTGTTCCTGGTTCCCACCCGGCGCCAGGTGGTCGCAGTGTGGACAGGAAACGGTGGTTGCAAGCTCTTCGTCATCCTGCGTGGCTTCTACGATTCCTTCGCGCGGGGAATGTTCCCAAAAATGCCTGAGCCCAGCCGCACCGGCCTCCGCAGGCGCGGCTGCTGTCGCCTCCTCTGGATGGCAGTGGGGGCAGGACAGCTCATGTTCATCCTCATGCGCAACCCGGTTCAGAATTCTTCCCCCTCTTCTCAAGCACTAAAAGCCGCTGTCTCGTCTATATCCGTGCCACCGCCAAGGCTATACTATCTCCTTGTATGCATAGGTTACCCAAATGCGCGAAAACCGAACAGTGCCAGTTACCCTGAGACCTTTGAAAAAGTCATTTTCCCGGGGCCTACCGAAAATCGCGGTAAAAGGTCTGCTGGACAGCGTTGTACACCTTCTTCACTCTGGATAAGCCAGCACCAGCCTTTGCAGCAGTCCCCGGCGGGAGACTGCTGCAACGGCTCTCTTCGGCGTGCCTGGCGTAGAAAGGGCTACCCTTGCGGCCCCTGGGTCATAACTCGCCAAAAAAGTCAGCTCAAGCAGGGGGAGGGCTATGCAGTCACCTTAGGCCGCGGATTTACGTAAAGCCCGCCTTGCAATAATATTGGAAGAGAAAGCGGCATGGCAGCGGCATGGCAGCCTCAGCCGGCGGACCGTTGGCCCCGATGGCTGCATTTCGGGTGCATTGGGTGCAGCCTCGCGGCTGCAGCGGCCGTGGTCGGCGTCGCCTTGTATGTGGCCGTTGCGGTTCACCAGCACATCCAGCAGGGACGGGAGCCCGTCGACTCCTTTGTTCGTCAGCCTCTCAATGCTTTCCGGAGCGGGTGTATAGGCGTAGTCCGGGCCGCAGGATATGACGTCTCGCACGCAGCGGTGCTGCCTGACGGTCGCATTCTGGCTCTTGGCTCGTGGGTTCCTAGCATACCCGGCCTGTTTGCCCAGGCTCTGGAAAATTTCGGCGACCCCGAGCAGGCCGCGGCTGAGATGGTTCGGCGTTTCGGCCCACACCTTCTCTTGTTGACGGCTGGCCAAATGCCCAGGGCAATACCGCTCCCCGGCAGTGACGATGAGATGCGGACGGTGGAGGAGTTCTGCGTTGACAGCACAGGCCAACGGGTCGCTGCCAGACTGTCGCTCACGTCCACTTTTGAGAGCGCTGATCAAGGGCATGCAGCCGTCGAGATATGGTCTTTGGACTTGCCCACCGGGCAATGGCGGCAAGTAACGGTCTTACCTGTCGACTCGCAGCTATCGCTTATTGGCTGGCTTCGCTCCGGCCGGTCCCTCGCGGCCATGATTGGCCGCCAAGGCCTACAGGAAACCCAACTTTGCCTGGTCGGGCTGGACGGCACCATACGGCGAGTGGCGACGTTGCCGCAGCCTCTTCGCTACCCGCGTATTTTGGCGGATGGACGACTGATAGGCCTGAAGTATTGGGGAGACCTGGACGCCCACGGCGCCGAGGGCTTGCTTTATTTGATAGACCTGGCCATGGGCAAAGTGATTCGCCGGCCGATTACCTTCATACCGGCGGTGCAGCCCGGTCCCTTGGCAAGCGACGAGGAGCTGATCCTGGGGTACGAGCGGCTGGGGGCGCTGAGCCGGACCGCATCTCGCGTCCGCTGGATAACCTGGCCCGTGCAAAGGGTCTATAGCGCGAAAGCGCGCCCCGACGGAAGATGGGTGCTGGCCAGCATTTCCCATGACACCGGTAAGAGCAAACCAGACTGGCTCATGGCGGTGCACCTGTCGGACGGTCGGCTCAAGCCGGTTGCGGAGGGCAAGTTCACTGTACTGGCCGCCGCGCCCGATGGACGTTCCTTTTGGGTCAGCACGCGAGGCCAGGGTTCCGCCATGGCCGGGGAGCAAAATGCCCAGGTCCTCGAAGTGTTCCTGGACTGGGATGCTCTAAGCCGTGCCGCGTCCGACGTCTCATATTAGTGCGGACGTGTTTGGAGCCACGGGAAGAGGCTTGGGAAGGGAAGCTTGGAGACGACTATTTTCACAAGAGGGACTGTTGCAAAAGCTGGTGCTGGCTTATCCAGAGTGAAGAAATGTACAGTGCCGTGTGCCCGACCTTTTACCTGCGGCCGCGTCGAGGGGCTGGGAAAGCTACTTTTGCAAAAGTCTCCCCGGGGTTGCCCACTGAAGAGCGTGTCTCCCTGATGACCCTTGCGAAGCCAGCTTTTCCCGGGTGAGTCGCTCTGATCGGGTATTACGTGTAGGCGCAGACCTGTGCCATGCACCGACCGGGAGCCAAGTAGAGGAGATTTTTGCAACAGTTACCCTTGAGAGACGGTTGCGTGTGTCACTTCCCCCTCCGCCAGAGGAAATCGCGGGTAAAAGCTCGGTCATAATGCGTTGTCCAATTTCCTCGGTCCAGGTAAGCCGACACCAGGTTTTGCAACAGTCTCCTTGAGTAGTTTCCGGGCGCCGAGAAGCTGTCCCTGGACGAAACATCCTGCCGCCAGCCCTTCACTGTGGGCGGCTGACCATTGGGTGCCTATCGGCCATGAACGAGCTGGTCGGCGGCTGCCGGATGCCATGACGGCACGGCTCGTGTGACCGTCAGGCCATAGACGCGCCTCGCGCCTGCCCGGCGCAGGGCCTCGGCGCAGGCCTCCAGGGTCGCCCCCGTAGTGAAAACGTCGTCCACGACGGCCACTATCATGCCCTCCACTTTCACCTGAGGTCGCGGCTGGAAAGCGCCGCGCATGTTCTCGCGGCGATGGTGGAGCTCAAGGTCAACCTGGGGCGTTGTGAAACGGACGCGCTCTACGGCGTGCAGAACAGGCAGGCCCCATAGCTTTCCCAGCCGCTCGGCAATAAGCTCAGCCTGGTCAAACCCTCGCCAGCGGCGGCGCCTGGGATGTAGCACGGCTGGAACGAGAGCTTGGATTTCGTGCGCCGGAAGGCCGCCATCCTCATCAGCTTCCCGGAGCACCCGGTCGTAAAGCAAGGAGGCCAGCACCGGCGCCAGCCGGCGCGCGCCCCCGAACTTCAGCTTCAGCACAGCCTCGCGCAGCTTACCGGTGTGCAGTCCGACACTGCGGACGGCCGCCAGCTTCGGCCGCTGCAGCCGGCAGTCTCCACAGAACACGGCCTCCTGGGTGTTCTCGAGCAGAGGCGCATTGCAGCGGCGGCAATAGGGCTGCACTATCGGCACTATGTCAGACAGGCACTCGCTGCACATCGCGTTGCGGCAGTCTGCCCCGCATACCTCGCAGCGCGGCGGGAAAAGGAGGTCCACTATCTCAGACCACAAGCTCGCCGGCCGGCGCACGCGCATGGAAGAAGCTTTCCAGCCGTGCCCCGGTACTCCTGCCCGCAAAACCGCAAAAATCCCGTTCTCAGGCGACTGTCGCAAACCCCCTGTCCCATGTAGCCGCCAGTCACTGTCCGGCACAGGTTAGCACCTGCAAGTTGCACTCCACGGGCGGGACTCCCTCGTGAAACGAGGCTTTGCAGCAGTCACCTTTGGGGAAACCCGCGCTGGCGGGAGTATTCGCTTTTCTTAGAAGCCCCTCGCAAAAGCAACTTTCCCGGCCGCAGTAGGCGATCGAGCGCAAGAGGTCAGTCGTACAGCGCTGCGTGTTTTTTCGGCCCAGCTGAGTCGTCAGCGGGTTTCGCAACAGTCTTAGACGTGATTCTTCCCGCCTGTCTCCTTCCATGCTGAGACTGTTGCAGAACTCACCTTGACGTAGCTTTCAGTCCGTAAGCGGCACAGATTAATGCCGGCTACTTAAACTCGGCGGTAGGGACCCGCTCGCTAAATGGGGGTTTTGCAACAGTCACCTGAGAATCTCCCAGGCGGCTTCGAAAGCGACTTTAGCGACAGTCTCCTTTGAAGACCCAATACTGCCGTTTTATGCCCCCTGCTCGGCGGGCGCGAACCACGAGGTAGCTTCGCTGCTAAAAAAGCGGCACATCCCCGCGCGGTCGCTGGCACGCCCAAGCCATGCTGAGCACCTGGTACCCGTCGGGGAAGCAGAAGGAAAGGAAGAAGTTCACGGGTGGAGCCTCCTGTATATCCTTGTTCAGAGGTGACTTTTGTCCCAGCGCGCCGTTGTAGTTAAGCGGCACCCCCGTACAACTGCCAGTGGCAACCCCTTCTTGGCTTCCTCCCGCGCCATGTCATCGCCTGCTCAAAACTGGCAAATCTTACTTTGGTGCAGACAGGCTGGCAGGTGAACCCGTACCTGCCTGGGGACAATTACCAAGGGCCTTCCCTCGGGTGCTGTTGCAAAGGGCCAGTTGTGGCCGCCGCGTGCAGAGGGCTTACCTTTGCGGCCCCCGGGTTGTACTTGCTCAGGAAGTTTGCACGCGCCAAGGTGGGTTGCGTAACAGTCGCCCCCAGAAAAGGCCACTTAGGGCGCCCGAAAGGATCGAGGTCTTGCTGGTAAGAAACCCGTTGGGCCACCGTGTCGCGTGGTCTACGGAGAGGAGTAGACCGGCAGCGACCTCTGCGGTAGACTGGCTGCGCGGCAAGTGGGAACGACACAAACCACGCGCAAAGGAGGATATGGCTCATGGCCGAAGCAGGTGTGTTCAGCTCCCGCGAGATGGTGGAAATGGCTATCCAGACCGAGCAGAACGGTTATGCCTTTTACACAGAGGCTGCCAGCAAGGCCAGGGCAGATTCGGTGCGCTCCTTGCTTGAGTGGCTGGCCGGGCAGGAGAAACAGCACGAGGAAGTATTCCGGGGGATGCTCGACAAACCGGAGCTTCATATTCCGGCTGAGGAATATCCTGGCCAGCGCGAGGCCTTTGTCCAGGCGCTCCTTGAGTCGCGCGTCCTTCCAGACCGGGAGACTGGCCTCAGAAGTCTGCAACGGATGACCGAAGACGACCAGATAATCCAGTTTGCACTGGGCTTCGAAAAGGACACCATTCTGTTCATGCTGGAAATGCGCGACCTTGTAGCTCCAGCCGGCCGCGACACCGTGAACAAGCTTATAGCCGAGGAGAAAGGCCACATGCGGCGGCTTCTTGACCTGCGAAAGGAACTGGGCCTGGCTTGAGCGCTGCCTCACGGCTCCCAATAGGCCAAGCATAAGAGAACGGCCCTGCGATGAAACCGCAGGGCCGTTTCTCGCTCTCGCGATGGTGGTGTCCGTCGGCTCTCGCCGTTCACGCAACTATTTCTGGGCGGCAGCCAGACGTGCGCCGACGGCCTGCCAGTCCACGATGTCCATCAGCTTGGCCACGTAGTCCGCCCGCCGGTTCTGGTAGTCCAGGTAGTAGGCGTGCTCCCATACGTCCACCGGCAGCAGCGGCACCATGCCCCAGCCGACCAGGTTGTTGTGAATCTCCGTCTGCATCACGACCAGCCGCTGGCCCACTGGCTCGTAGGCAAGCACGGCCCACCCCG
>JANZZA010000538.1 GCA_026419655.1 Armatimonadota bacterium
CCCCCAGGCCCCCTTCCCAAACTTTTTCTTCCTGTCTGAGCACGTGGCCGTCGTGGCGTCCATTCCTTCACCGACCCGCCGAGCTGGTGCCTGCTGCACTCCCACCAGGGAGCACGAGCATTTACGGGGAAGGGGTCCAGGGGGAACCCCGCTTTTTGCTGAAAGGGGGGTTCCCCCTGCCTGGGGAAAACCTTTGAAAAGGGTTCTCCCCGGATCCCCATCCCAAACTTTTTCATGCTGTTCAAGAAGGCTCAAGGAGGAATGAGGAATGGCACGCAAGACAACGCTTGGGGTAATCGTTGGCAATCGGGGTTTTTTCCCTGATCATCTTGTTGAGACGGGACGGAAGGAAATCCTGGCGGTGCTGAAAGCGGAAGGGCTTGACGTGGTGGCCGTCGGGCCGAAGGACACGCCCTTCGGGTCGGTCGAGACGCGCCAGGATGCGAAGAAATGCGCCGAGCTGTTCCGGGCCAATGCTGAGCGCATAGATGGCGTGCTTGTGACGCTGCCGAATTTTGGCGACGAGCGGGCGGTGGCCGAGACCTTGCGGCTCTCCGGTCTCGATGTGCCCGTACTGATTCACGCCTTCCCGGACGACCCGGGCAAGATGTCCCTCGCCGACCGGCGGGACAGCTTCTGCGGAAAGCTCTCAGTGTGCAATAACCTGACCCAATACGGGATTCCCTATTCTCTGACGACACTGCACACCGTCGCGCCCACGTCGGAGAGTTTCCGGGCCGACCTGCACTGGTTCGCGGCTGTGTGCCGGGTCGTAAAGGGGCTTTCCGGCGCCCGCATCGGGGCCATTGGTGCCCGCCCTGCCGCCTTTAACACGGTGCGCTTTAGCGAGAAACTCCTGGAAATAAATGGCATCTCCGTTGAGGTCATAGACCTTGGCGAGGTCATGGGCCGCATGGAGCGCCTGGACGAAAAGGCTGCGCCCGTGAAGAGTCGGCTGAATAAGATAAAGAACTACATACCGGCCCAAAACGTGCCCGCCGAGGCGCTGGTGAAGATGGCCAAGTTCGCGACTGTGGTGGACGAGTGGATGGAAGAAAACGAGCTTGTGGCCAGTGCGGTGCAGTGCTGGACGGCCATCGAGGAGTATGTGGGGATTGTGCCGTGCGCCGTGATGAGCATGATGAGCGAGCGGCTGATGCCCAGCGCCTGCGAGGTTGACGTGACTGGCGCCGTGGCCATGTATGCCCTTGCCCTGGCGTCCCAGACGCCGGCGGCTCTCCTGGACTGGAACAATAACTACGGCGACGACCCGGACAAGTGCGTGCTGTTCCATTGCAGCAATGCGCCCAAGTCGTGCTTTGTGGATGTTTCTATGAGCATTCAGGACATCATCGGGGCGACGGTGGGCAACGAGAGGACTTATGGCACCTGCGTTGGGCGCATCCGCAGCGGCCCCTTTACCTTTGCCCGCGTCTCGACCGACGACCCGGAAGGCGAGGTTATCGCCTACGTAGGCCAGGGCAACTTCACCGACGACCCGCTGGAAAGCTTTGGGGGCATCGGCGTGGCCCACATTCCGCACCTGCAGGCCCTGTTGCGCTACATTTGTGAGATGGGCTTCGAGCACCACGTGGCCGTCACGATGGCGAGTGTTGGGGCGGCG
>JANZZA010000591.1 GCA_026419655.1 Armatimonadota bacterium
CAGCGACGGTTGCCAATCCCCAGTGCGGAGACGAAATGACGGTTTTCCTGCGCATAGGTCGGCGTGAAGACGGTGAAGAGTACATCGAAGACGCCAGGGTGCTGACCTATGGCTGTGTGGCCGCTATTGCTACCTCTTCCATGGCGACAGAACTGGTAAAGGGGAAAACACTCAGGGAAGCCATGGAGATCTCGGGGCGGGCCATCAAAGAGGCCCTGGGCGGCCTGCCCGCCACCAAAGTTCACTGCTCCCTTCTCGCCGACCAGGCCCTGAAGAAGGCTATCGAGAACTACCTGGCACTCAAGGATTCTGCCCAGGGCGGGGAAGACGAAACCGGACAACCACAACTATCCGCACCTGCCCCGGCTGGGACAAGCAAAGAGTAGGAGCAGTACGATAGCTTGTGTGGGACACGCGTTTGAAATCAGCACCCGGATGGGCCAGTATTTGATGGTAGAAAGAGCGCCTGGGGGAAACCCTTTCAAAAGGGTTGTCGCCCAGACCTCCTTCCTAAACTTTTTCGTGCTGTCTCTGCGGCCACGGTGACAGCGGATGGGGCAAGGAAAGTGCGACGCGGGCCGCCTGGCTTCATGTCGCTTCGGCCTGACTGGCTTTGGCTGCCATAAGCTCGCGGCTGCGCGAGCGGGCATAGTTAAAGTACAGCCAGATTCGTTCGTCGCTCACAATTGGGCTAAAGCTCGGCTGGAGAAAGACCCCGCGGTATTTCGCCGCATAGCCTATATAACGGTCCAGCATAGCCTTTAGCTCGTCGTCGGTGCCGAAGTGGATGGTATTGCGTGACATCATGGGCATCATGATTTTCTTGCCGCCCCACTTCCTCATAATCGCGTCCACGTCCACGCCAGCGTCCTCTTCCAGGATATGAAAACCGTCAATGCCTGCCTCGCAAAGCCAATCCACGATTTGGTCTATGTACCCGTCGGAGTGGAAGATGGCCAGCAAACCGGCTTCCTTCAACGGCGCGATGGTCGGCTCCACAGCCGGCAGGAAAACGTCCGCAAAGGTCTGCGGCGAAACCATCAAGGCACCATTGTAGGCAATGTCGCAATCCGTCACTGCGGCCGGCACAAGCTTTTCCTCTGCGACCACTTGAAGGTGGATACTCGAAAACCAGGCCCCGCGCAGGACCCATTCGCGCACCAGGTCAGGCCAGAGGGCTACGGCCATGAACCAGTACTCATCGGGAAAGGGCGAAGGCGTGGGCCGCCAGCGGTAGCCACCGCAATAGCTTATCCATACACACCAGTCGTCGCACTGCTCGAGCCGCCGCTCGGTTTCGGGCACGTACCACTCGCGGAAATCGTGGCGGACGCGGGCCTCAAGCTCGGCGGACGGCTGGGTGGCTTTCAGGTCAGCCTCGATGAAATCCCGCACGTCCTCCGGGCTGCGTATCTTGTTGCGGGCGTCGTAGTAGTAACTTGCCCACTCGTGCGTGTCGGAGCCCTCGTAGCCCGCAAAGCCTGTGATTACCTGAGCGGCCATTTCGACGCCCAGGCGCCGGTGGGCTTCTATCATGCAGCCTTCCGGGTCGCTGGCGAAGGGTATCCCCGACAGACGCTCGCAAAAGTCCGG
>JANZZA010000608.1 GCA_026419655.1 Armatimonadota bacterium
GTACGACCTTGTCAACGAGTGGGCCAGGCGCAGCGGCCAGCTAATGCCGCGCTGGAATACCGAAACCGGCGTCACGGCAAGGACTTTTTACCGCCACGTGGCCGACAAGCTGGAGGATGAGTACACCCGCTGGATATGGCCCGGCGCAGTGGGGGTCGAAGAGGCTGTCGGGCAGGTAAGCAAGCTCTTCGCGCTGGCCATGGCCTCCGGCGCCAAGCGGTTTTTTTATTACTGGACTAACGTGGAAGTTGGCATGTGCCCGCGAATGACCTCGATGTCAATTTACGAGTACGACCGGACAATCCGCCCTCATGGGGTGGCCTATGCGATAGCTGCAGCGATGCTCGACCCATGCACTGGGGCGGGGATAAGGGAATTTGGCGGCGGCGTCACATGCTGCCTATTGCGGCGCGCGGGCCAGGCATGGGCAGTGGTGTGGACCAGGAGCCGGGCCGCCAGCCGGACGCTGCAGTTGAGCGACTTGCCCGCCGGGACGAGGTTACTGGACGTTATGGGCAACCCGACAGCAGAGGCGGAGGGCGGCCGCCTCCGCGTCGAGTTGAGCAAGGAGCCAGCATACTTGGTCGGGCCGGCCGCCAAGGCGGATAGACTGGCACGAGCCGTGGAGAAAGCCGTGGCGGAACAGGTCACGGGTGGCAGCCGGCTTTAGGAAGGGCGCAAGACAGGCGAAAAAAGCACAAGGGGACTGAGGCAAAAACTGAGGTTCCCTAATGCAGAGCGACAAAAGTGTACAGGTCCGCGCGCCCTACCTTTTACCTGCGGTCGAGTCTGGAAAGCGCTGAAGTGACTCTTGCAACAGTGTCACAAGCAGCAGGCGTGCGAAGCACTGGGCACGGAGGGCGAATGAGGAGGATTAAGGTTTGGAGGAGCTGCGCGGGCTGCGGGTGCTGATGCTCACAGCCTCGTACCATCCGCGGGCCGGCGGCGTGGAGAAACACGTCCGCTGTGTAGCGCGCGAGCTACGCACCATGGGGATGGAAATCTGG
>JANZZA010000593.1 GCA_026419655.1 Armatimonadota bacterium
GTCTGCGACAGCGGCGTGATGCGCGGCGGCGAGCCAGCAAAGAAAGTAAGCGTGCTGCTGGACGGCGTGGAAGAGCTAGAGCTGGTGGTGACGGACGCCGGTGACGGCATCACGTGCGACCACGCCGACTGGGCCGACGCAAGGCTATTGGGCAATGCCGATTAGCACTGCGGCCTCAGCATACGGGTACCTTATTCGTCATGGCCTTGGAGGATGTCGGCGAGCGGCGGCCTGGAGAACACAGCACACGAAAGTTTACGAGAAGAGTCTGAACGCGGAATCCTTTTGAGAGCTTGCGCCAGCAGAAAGAGTTGCCCGCTCAATGGTATTCTCTGGACGTCCCAGTCCGTCCAAAACTGTAGGGCCCTGAAGCGCAGAAGGCTGATGAGAACTTATAACCTTGCTGGTAACGCGTACGAGGTTGGGCTGCGGGTAGGCAAACTCATACGCGAGGCCCTCGTGGAAAGACTCCGCCAGCAGCTTGGCCCCGAGAGCACGTGGCCGGCCCTCCTAGAAAAGCACAGCCAAGACGTAGCGGCGTATCGAAACCTTCTCGCGGAATTGGCTCCCCACTGGTATGAAGAAGCCGCAGGTATGGCAGACGGAGCCGGTCTGCCAATAGATGCCATCCTGTTGCTCAACGCAAATCCAAAGGCTCTATCGCCAGCGGCGATGGAAAACTGCACGGCCTTTATGGTCATCGGCGCCGCCTCTGGCTGTGGGGCGAATCTGCTGCACAAGAACCGTGACGAGAAGCCCCTCCCGCAAAGCTTTTTCGTCAAGCACGTGATTGGAAAGAACCGCATAATGGGCGGGGTTGAAATCGGCGGGCTTGGGCTTGCCCAGATGGTCAACGAGCACGGTCTGGCGGGAGCGAACAATACCGGGCCGCTTATCGCCGCTGGTGGCACAGAGTATGGCCTCGACGACCGCCACGTCCTGCGACTGGTCGCTGAAGAGGCCAGAAACTGCCAAGAAGCCCTGAAAGTCTGCCAAAGCCTGGTCCAGAGACGTTTTGTGCGGCGGCTCGACGGCGAGCGCGGAATGATATTTCTTTTCGCCGACCCGGAACAAGGTCTAGTAGTTGAGATGACGCCGTGGCGCGCATGGTACCAGTTCTCCGACGACGGTCTGGTGTGTCGGTCAAATCACTTCCTGCTGTCGGATGCTCTGGTAGCAGTAGCTGGGAGAGCCCTGCCTGCAGAGCCAGAAAGCAGCACCGCTTTGCGTTATGCACGAGCCGAAGAACTCCTGCGGCCGAAACTGGGCCACCTACGTCCCGAAGACCTAATTGTGGCAGGCCAGGATACAACGAACTGGCCAAACTCAATCTGCAACGCCAATACGGTGTCCATGATGACCCACCGACTGGCGCGAGAAGCAGAAGGGCGCACTTCATGGGTCTGCAACGGCTATCCGCTGCGCGCGCCGATTTGCGAGTGGCCCCATAACATGACCGCCACACCCGTTGACTGCCTCGACGGATCGGGCTGGGTCAGCCCGCCACGCTGAAAGAAAGCTGTGCCGAGGTGTTACAACATTTTCGACGGATCTGGGGTAGAAGGGCAGGAACACGTCCCCCAAAGCGTTTTCCGTGGAGATCCCCTTGAAAAGCATTACCCTCCACACAACTATTTTGCGAAACTTTTCCCGTACTGCTTCCACCACCTGCCACAGCCCCTCAACTCATTTCGCTGCAACGAGGCGGCGTACTTTTGGCTGTAATGGGAGCCAGGCCTAAGGCACAGAACGGGTGCTCCCTGTGCTACCGGATGGAAAATTCCTCTTGGAAGTGTCAGTGCGAAAACCGGTCCATCTCCCATCGTCATGGGCGGCCCAGACCGTACGGCCGAGCGCCACGTCCGGGGAGACCCTCAATCGGTGCCGCGGCCCGTCCCGGCCCTCACCGTCCCCGAAGGAGTACGGTGACATCATTGGACGGGTCGCGGAAGACCTCGCGCATACCTGGCAGCCCTATCCACGGCTCGACTTGATTACGCCAGTCCACAATAGCACGCACATCGTACTCATCCAGGAAGCTGAGCTGGAGTTCTCTTGACAGACCCCGCGGTAGAAAAATGACCGGGCGGCGCAGCAACCACCACACGGGCCAAGGCCGACACGAGGCCACCACGTCGTCAGGGCCCAAGTATGCGGCCGCCGCCCAGGCCGCCCGTTGATACCCTGCCGCATCCCTCAGCACCGCTGGCGTCTCGTGACCGAATCTTATGAGGCCCGGCAGGTAAGAAGCCGCGATTAGGCCCATGAGCGCTGCAATGGTCCAGACACGACCCCTGGCAAGCGCGACAACTCCGAAAGCAGCAACCGGCACAATCAGGACGGTGAGAGGGCTGGCGAGGTGCTCCGGTTCCGGCATTCCCCCGGTAGTTGACCACATCCCGGAGACCGCAAGCCACTGGAACACTCCGACTACGACCACTACCCACGCCTCACGGGGCCAGGTCCAGCGCCTTAACACCCATGCCAGGCCAGCGATGAGCAGCCCGACCCCTGCCCAGTCGGGACGCAAAAGCGCTGTGGCATAGCGATACGCATTTCGGGCCACGGACCTAAGAACTGAGGCCCAGTTTTTACACAGAAAGGCTGCTGCAGAGGGAAACGTGCGCCCGTAACCGTCCCACATTGCCTCCGCAAAACGGTGCACTCGCAAGTGGTAGCTGTGCACGCTGAAAAAGGGATTACCGTGCAGAGCAGCATTTGCCGACCAGTAAGGCAACATGGCCAGGGCAAAGCAGGCCGCGCACACCCCTGCCGCCCGCCAGGAACGTCTCGTGAGGAGCCACAGCGGCGCTGCCAGACCTACGTACAGGCCTTCCCCGCGCGTGAGAGCCATAAGCGCCCAAAGGAGACCCACCACCGGCGCCCAGCGGCCATCGCGCACGGCAACAATGCTCGCCGCAGCCAAGAACGCCAGCCAGCCAGCATACAAAGCTGCGGGATCCACTGTTGCGCCGCGGTCCACGAGGATCCCGCTGGTGGCGGCAAGAACGCCAGCTATCCAGGCCTCTCTCGCACCAAATACAA
>JANZZA010000004.1 GCA_026419655.1 Armatimonadota bacterium
TGAAGATACTCCACGACATCATTGTCAACAAGAAGACCTATCCCAGCTTCGTGGACTCGGGCCTGGATATAGTGACCAAGGAAAACGTGGAACAGTACGCCGAAAAGTGGAACAGGAAGCAGTTTAAGGAGTAGGTTTTTCTCGCCTGTCTGGGCGTGTCGCAGCAGATTTGGCGGTGCTTCATGGGGCGGCGCCGGCTGGTGTGTGGCCGAAGAAGGGGCGTGCGGGGCGGGAACAGCATAAAAAGTTTGGGAAGGGGGTCTGGGGGATAACCCTTTTCAAAGGGTGTCCCCCAGGAGAAGAGCAGTTGCCTTTCTGTGCCGTCGGCACAGAGTCCACCATACCGCCGTGAGGTGCGAGGCCTGGAAACATAATGGCCCAGACCGTCACCCCGTCCATTTCAGAGATAGCCCTTGCCGTGCGGGGGCTTCGCAAGCGCTTTGGGGGTGTGGAGGCGCTGCGCGGCGTGGATGTGACTGTTCGCGCCGGGGAGTGTCATGGCCTGGTAGGGGCTAACGGGGCTGGCAAGTCCACGCTGGCCAAGATTCTCGCAGGCGTCCTGCGGCCCGACGCGGGCGAGATAGAGCTTTTCGGGCGGCGGATGGCTTTGCCTTCTCCTCACGCTGCCGAGGCCGCAGGCATCGGTCTGGTGCCGCAGGAGCCGATGCTTTGCCCGAATCTGAGCGTGGCCGAGAATCTTGCTCTTGGACGCGAGCGGACGACTTTTTGGGGCACTCTGCGGCGCCGTCATGAAGAGGCCGCTGCCCGCGACCTTCTTTCGCGCGTCGGTCTCTCGCATCTGGACCCCGCCACGCCCGTCGAGGTGCTTAACGTCGCGGACCGGCAGCTTGTTGAGGTAGCGCGTGCTCTTGGCGCCGACGCCCGGCTTCTCATTCTCGACGAGCCAACCTCGGCCATCACCGCCGCCGAGGCCGAAAATCTTTTCTCCCTGATGCGGTCGCTCCAGGAGCGCGGCGTCACACTCATCTATGTTTCCCATCGCCTGGCTGAGGTCTTCGCCCTCTGCGACACCATCACCGTACTGCGGGACGGTCAGGTGGCTGGAGTTTTCACTGCGGCTGAAATCACGCCCACCCAAGTTATCGAGGCAATGGCCGGGGAAGCCGGCGCCCGCGCTATCACGGCAGAGGTCGAAGCAGCGCGCCCGGCCGCCGGGTGGGAAGCCCCCACCCCCTCGGCACAGGAGCTGCAAGAAACCCCTACCCTTGAGGTGAGGGGCCTCAGCCGCCGGCCGCATTTCGAGGACGTTAGTTTTTCTGTGCGGGCTGGAGAGATTCTGGGCCTTGCGGGTCTTGTAGGTGCAGGCCGGTCAGAAATCGTGCGTGCGATTGCCGGGGTTGACCGCCCCAAAGCCGGGCTGATACTCCTCGACGGCCAGCCCGTCCGCTTCTCTTCCCCAGCAGAAGCCATCGCCCGCGGCGTAGTCCTGCTTCCCGAAGACCGCCAAACCCAAGGCCTTGTCCCCCAGCTTGGCGTGCGTGCGAACGTCTCGCTATCTATCTTGCGTCGGCTTCTGCGGGCTCTGGGGCTTCTCAACGTCGGTCAGGAAAAGGTTCTTGCCGAGGACTTCATCGCGCGATTGGCCATTCACTGCGCCAGCCCAGACCAGCCTGTCGCCGAGCTTTCCGGCGGCAATCAGCAGAAGGTCATGGCTGCCCGCACCCTCGCCTGTAAGCCTCGCGTGGTGCTCCTAGATGAGCCAACTCGCGGAGTGGACGTTTCCGCCAAGGCCGACCTTCATCGCCTAATACGCGAGCTTGCTGACCAGGGGATGGCCGTTGTGCTAGTCTCCAGCGAGCTTCAGGAAGTGGCCGCTCTTTCGGACCGCATTGTGGTGCTCCGTGAAGGCCGAGTGGTGGCTGAGGTTCCGGGCGCCGGGGCCACCGAGAAATCGCTTCTGGCCTTAGCCGCAGGCCAGACCGAAGCGGCGTGATGTGCAAGGCATTATCAGGCTGGCGTGTGCGGTGCAGGCAGCACGAAAAAGTTTGGGAAGGGGGTCTGGGGGAGAACCCTTTTCAAAGGGTTTCCCCCAGAAACGACTATGACCGACCGAGAACGCTTCCTCAACTGCATGAACTACGGGCCCGTTGACCGGTGTCCTTTCCGCAATTTTGGCGCCTGGCCGGAGACTGTCGAGCGCTGGAAGGCCGAGGGCTATCGGCCCGAGGAGGAGCCATTATTTGCGGTAGACCGCTGGGAATGGCACGGCGGCTGGTTTTTTCCAAACCCGCCTTTCGAGCACAAAGTCATCGAGGAAAACGAGACCACGATTCTTTACATCAATCACGAAGGTATCCTGACGCGGGAGCGCAAGGACCAGCCGTATTCCTCGATGCCGCAGTTCGTGCGCTTTCCAGTCGAGACGCGCGAGGATTTCCGCCGCTTCATGAAGGAGCGGATGAATCCTGACCTGGCGGCGCGCATCGGCCCGGACTATGCCGCCCGCCTGGCCGCCTATCGGAACCGCGATTTCCCTCTGATTGTCATCTCCGACCGCTGGGGCGGATTCTTTGGCCCGCTGCGAAACCTCGTCGGAGTCGAGCGGCTCTGCATGCTTTTCTATGATGACCCGGCCTTCGTCGAGGAGATGATGGACGCCATAGCAGATTTCGTCATCGCCATGCTCGACGGCATCCTGGCCCACACCGACATTGACTGTTACGGCTTTTGGGAAGACATGGCCTACAAGACCGGCCCGCTCATCGGGCCGGAGATGGTTCGCCGATACATGCTTCCGCGGTATCGGCGCGTGGTGGAATTTGTGCGCTC
>JANZZA010000009.1 GCA_026419655.1 Armatimonadota bacterium
TGCCACCAGCGGCCCAGGCCAGGTCAGCAACCGCCAGCTCACCACCGCGACGCCCAGTACCGCAATCAAGGCCCACGGCAAACTGGCCAGCCGCAGAGCCGCGTCAGTCGAACCGAACAACTGTGTCCACCAGCGCACGTAGGCATAGTAGGACATGGGATGCATCGAGTCCCACAGGGGTGCCCAAGGCTCTGTGCGGTAGCACGTCAGGAACTCGTCAACGTGCAGCGTGGTGGCTTCCAGTCGCCACACCATTAGCGCGACCCAGGCGAGAACAACCAGGGCCAGCGTTACTATGCGACGGCTAGGCAGAGATAAGGAACCCCGGGGATGATGGGACATGGTCGGGTGTGGCGTGCCGCGATTCTATGATTCAGGCTGCCTGCCGGTCAACCTCTGGCCCGCAGCAGGAGTACTGGGTTTTCCAAGGAGACTGATGCAAAGGTCGCTTTCCCGGCCGCCGGAAGGAATCGGAGGTAAAAGATGAGTCGTACAGCGTTGTGCAGTTTCTGCGGTCTAGGTAAGTGGACACCAGGTTTTGCAACAGTCTCCGAGGTGATTCGTCGCGCCTGACTCTTTCCTGCCTGGAACAAAATCCTGAGAAAGCCGAATACTCCTCACCGCAGCCCGTCCGGCCAGCCTTGGCGGTCCCCCTTTGGCTGTGCCGGCCAAAAGCGTTCCTCTAGCCCCTCAGGGCGGCCTCGTACCCCAGGGAAGCCAGGTAAGCGCGGTTGAGGGCCTGGTCGTACATGGGCGTGACCGTTGTCTGGTCCTGCTCGACGACCAGCCAGCGGTTGAAGCCCTGTTCCGTCAGGACGTGCAGGATTAGCGCGAAGTCCAGGCCAGCGTTACCGCGCCCCAGCTCGCAGAACCGGACAAACCGCCGCTGCTCGTCGAGGATGACGTCTTTCAGGTGGCCGTGTACCACTTGGTCCCCAAACTCTCGCAGCAGAGCGATGGAGTCGGCGCCGGCGGCCGCCGCGTGGCCAAAGTCCGGGCACCAACCAATCGGCGCGGCCTCCAGGAAGTGACGGATCTCCTCTTCTGTCTCGCACACCGTCCAGAGGTGGTTGTGCAGTCCTGCCGGTATCCCGTAGCGCTCACAGTAATCAGCCAGTCGCTTGCAGCGTTCAATGAATTCATCGAGGACAGGCAGCCTCTCGTTGGGTGGGAGGTCTCCGGAGCCCGGCGGGCCGACCATCAAGGCCGACCCACCAATATCGCGCAGGTACTCAAGCTTGCGCCGGCAGAGCTCCAGGTCTTCATCTGTGCCGACGCCGGCGGTGAAGGCGACTATTCGCACTCCAACCGACTCGCAAAAGCGCATTGTCTCGTCAGGCGAGGGAAGGTCTGAAAACCACCCGCCCGTCAATTCTACTCCCACGTACCCTGCCTGTCCTGCCTCGTAGCAAACCTGCTGCCATGAGAAGGTCGAGCCAAACCGGGCTGCGTATGCCAGCCACTGGTACGTCTGAACGCCTATTCGGAAGCTCATTTCGGTCACCCGAGAAGTCGTTTCGCCATACCCAAGCGCAGCCCTCCGTTGGTGGGTTTCCCGTTCAGATTACTTTCCTTACGGGGCGTGGCCGTAGCAGTGCGCGACGGGGCCAGCGCGGAGGCCGGCACGGTCTTCTGTTTGCAATATCCCTTTCCGCGGCCGGTCGGTTGGCTTAGATGATGGAAGCAGCGCGAAGAAGTCTGGGAAAGGGAGCCGGGGCGGGGATTTTTCAAAGGAGACTGTTGCAAAACTCACCCTGGCGTAGCTGGGAGTCCGCGAACGGCACAGATTTATGCCGGCAACTTATACTGGGCGGGTGCGAATCACTCATGAAAAGAAGCTTTTGCAACAGTCACCTAAGGTTTTGCAACAGTCACCGCAAAGACGACAGCAAAGGAGGCGCTGCACCGGATTTTCGTCGGCTGGGAGGCAGGCGCCACACGCTGGCCGCCTGGTGGCAGGCGATGCAGGCTGGTGCGATGGCCGAGCCTGGGGCTGCATAGGGGGGCCAGGCTGACCTTCCCGCAACAGCGGGCGGAGGTGCTCCGGCATCAGCCTGACCAGCTCCAGGCTCAGGTGCCGCCTCTCGAATCGGACAAGGAATGGCTGGCAGACTGGCGGCGCAAGCGGCCGGCGTCTTTAACGTCCGCGGACCTGGATGCCCAGGCAGTACCTTCCACAGCGGCGCAAGACAAGCCCACTTCGTACGCCGCTCACATTGCGTGCCTTCGGCAGCAGGACGCACACCGCGCGCCGCGCAAACGGCACCGTGGAGGTCGGCGCTTATGCTGGCGGCAAATCCAGGCGGATGTGCAGCTCGCGCAACTGCTTTTCGTCAACGGGGGCCGGTGCCCCGCTCATGAGGCACTGGGCCTGCTGAGTCTTGGGGAAGGCGATGACCTGGCGGATGGAAGTCTCGCCGGCCAAGAGGGCGCAGATGCGGTCGAAGCCCGGGGCGATGCCGCCGTGGGGAGGAGCGCCGTACTCGAAGGCCCGGAGCATGAACCCAAACCTCTCCTCGGCCTCTTCCGGCCCAATGTTGAGCAGCCGGAATATCATTTCCTGAATGTCCCGGCGGTGGATACGGATGCTGCCGGAAGCGCACTCGGTCCCGTTAATCACCAGGTCATAGGCCAGCGCCCGCACCCGTCCTGGGTCTGTCTCCAGCAGGTCTATGTCGTCGGGATGGGGCATGCAGAAGGGATGGTGTTCGGGGTCCCAGCGTTTCTCTTCCTCATTCCAGGCGAACATCGGGAAGTCCAGGACCCAGAGCGGCTTGAAAACACCTTCTGGGATGAGGCCGAGACGCGAGGCCATCTCGCGGCGGAGCCAGTCCAGGGCCTCCGCCACGATGGCAGGCTGGTCGGCCACAATGAGCACCAGGTCCCCCGGATTTGCTTCCAGGCG
>JANZZA010000070.1 GCA_026419655.1 Armatimonadota bacterium
CCCCCAGAAAAAGAGTCTTGGATGTGCTTTTGGACTGAGACAGAGCCAGTTGGCGCATTTGTGGGAGGCGATGACTTTGGGCCAGGTGCCGCAGGGTAATGCTGCTGACCGCCCCACAGTTGTACTTGGTTTTGACTATGAGACCGACGTGGGCAGCTTCTACCACACCTATAACGGAGTTGAGCAGGGCACGCCTCTGATACTTGACCTTCTGGCCCGAAAGAATGTCCGGGCGACCTTCTTTTTCACAGGGATTTGTGCCCGCAAGTTCCCCGACGTTGTCGCTGCCATTCATCGTGCGGGCCACGAAATCGGGAACCATTCGCTCTTCCACGAGACGGTTGGCGACCCCATCTTCGAGGTGCCTAACGTGGTTCCCCTGTTGCCGGAAGAGGTAGGTTTTCGGCTGCGCAAGGCGCACGAATGGGTTGCCGAGGCCGCGGGCACAGGGCCGGTGTCCTTTCGCAGCCCTCGTCTTTTCGGCTCGACGGCTGTGTGCAATGCGCTCGAAGAGATGGGCTATGTGGCCGACGCGAGCTATCCGATGTATTTCTACCGCGACCGCCTGGTGCCGTATCATCCGAGCCGGGAAGACTGGACGAAAGAGGGCGACCTGCGACTGCTCGAGATACCTAACTTTGCTGACATGACTATCGAGAGTCAGGACCCTTACGGCCGCGACCGCGACCAATGGCCCCTATTCCGCACCGAAAGCGCTAAGGCCCTGCTGGTTCACGTTGACAATTTCTGTGATTACGTCAGAGGGCAGGGCCTGCCGCCGGTGCTTTGTTTCTACTTCCACCCCTGGGAGTTCATCGAGCAGCCGGACAGAATGCACATCGGCGAGGGTTGGGTGGTGCCGGACCCGTTTATTGTGAAGAACTGCGGTCTATACGCCCTTGAGCAGTTTGAGGCCCTGCTCGACGGCCTGATGGAGCGTGGCGCCGTTTTCATGACTTGCCGGGACCTGGCAGCGGACCCGCGCTGGGCCCGAACCAGCTAGGTGTGCCAAGCCCAGGCTACAAAGCGCACGGCCAGAGAGCCGGCGGCCATTCTCCGCGTTTGGGTGCCCGCTTGGCGTTTTACCGTAGACGGCTTATCCTGCAGGCGTCCATTCCGTCTCCGGGGGCTGACGGACAGTGAGGTGCTGGGTGCCAGCGCTTATGGCTTGCGCGACAATGGTCCTGGGCGGTGCGTCGGCTCAGCCGGGCTCAGTGGAAGCAGATCTGGGCGTGCTGCTGGATGGGGTGAAGGAGATTGCCGCCCCGGGAGTGCCGGGCACGTTATGCGTTTTCGGTGAGAACGCATTTGCGGTCGTGGTTGGGAAAGCGGGGCGGGCTGTGGAGCCTGTGGTGGCTGCGTGCCGGGTGAGAAAGGGACGGGCGGTGGGATTCGGTCACGACGGTTACCTGACCCGCAGTGCCCTGGATGTGGCCGATACAGGCCGGCTAATGCTGAATGCTGTCTGCTGGGCTGCCGGCAAGCCTTCGCCCCAGGTGGCTGTGCGCCACCTGCCCGACCTGTTGGCGTATCTGCGCGAGCGTGGCGTCACGGCAGCAGCCCTAAACGCTGACGACTGGTTGGAGCGCCTCTCCGACTACGACGTCCTCTGCATCCATGCCGGTGGCCTGCCCATGCCCGAACAAGCGCCCCGGCTTGTCGAGTATTTGCGCTCTGGGGGCGGCCTGATAACTGCTCACACCGGCTGGGGCTGGCTGCAGCTCTCGCCCGGAAAGTCGCTGGCTACAGATTTCGCCGCGACGCAATTGCTTGCGCCCGGTGGCCTCATCTGGGGCGACGGCATGCTCGACCGCACATCGCCGGTTGGATTTTCTGCTGGCCAGCCGCCGCCTGAGCTAACTAATGCCTGTCGCGCGCTTGATGCTTTAGAAGCTCATGCCGCTGGACAGCGCCAGCTTCCTGCAGAAGACCTTGCCCAGGCTAGTTGGTCGGTACTTCGGACGGCCGCTGTGCTCTCACCGGCGGATAAAATACTTCTCCCGCGTCTTCGGCGCCTTCAGGAAAACCACGCCTCGGAAGCCATCCCGACGCCCGAGAGGCCTCTTAAGGCCGAGAATTTTCTGAGCCGCCTGGCCCTTACGCTTCAGATCCAGGACCTTCGCCACACGCCTCCTGAACAGGTAAAGCCCCCCCCGGCGGCCGCCAGTTTCCCCGGCGCCGTTCCGCCACACGCTCCGCGCGTCGAGAAACCGCTTCAGGTTGACACTCGCGTACCCGCCTGGCATTCAACCGGCCTCTATGCTGCTCCTGGCGAGGTCATCGAAGTCGAGGTG
>JANZZA010000072.1 GCA_026419655.1 Armatimonadota bacterium
GCCCGCCGGCGGGGCGGGGATAATAGCGTACTGCTGGCTCCCCACCCAAAACTCCGCGCTGTCCCATTCCCACCACTCGCGCTCATCCGTCTGCGGAAACATCACCGCATCATCTCGCACCCGGACGCCCAGTAGAAGACCCTGCTGGTGGTGACACACAAAGACATGGCCCGAGAAGTCACTGGCGGCTGGTCGGTTATTGCCCCAGGTGAGGTTGCCGGCGCCGGTGAGATCAATCCTTGGGCCGGGCCATTCCTGCTCCCCGATGGTGCCATCCAGGGACAGTGCTTCAGGCGATAACCCGACCGTCCACGCCACGGGGAAAATCGCTGCCCGCGTGCCTGTCGTTACCCATCGCTGCCCGCTGCGCTTGTCCACCACGTCAAAGCACGCCCGCTGGCCATCCAGCGTCACCTTGATCGCGCTGCTTTCGAGACTCCACTGGTACGCTCCGGTCTTGCTAACCTTCACCGCACAGGGGGCGGAGACCGCCACCAGCAAACCAAGGGCCAGCCCACAAAACCTCGTCGCGAGCCTCATTTTCTCATCCCCAGCCTTCTCGAAATGGGGTCCATCCTGTAAGTACTGCTCTACTCACGGGTTTCTCTGCAACCTCCACGCTGCTTCAGCTCAGGGCCAGTTCTTTCAGCCCACAGGGGTGTCCTGCATGCCAGGCAGCTTGCGAGGCGCCGGCTGCCTGTTGCCGTCCGTTTTCTGAAAAGCGAACCGACGCGAGGTTTAGCGACTTGCTGCCGGCGCCGCATAGAGCAGGGGTGCGAGTTCTCACAGTTCTTCGGCTGCCTCTTGCACCCAGGGGTTGATTTTGAGCTCCTGGGCGAGGGTTGTAGGTGGGCCGTGGCCTGGGTAGATAGGCTGGTTGAGGTCCAGGCGCTGCAGTAACGTGCGCAGCGATTGGATGAGGGCTTCTTCGTCGCCGCCCGGAAGGTCAGTTCGCCCAACGCCACCCGCGAAAAGGGTGTCCCCAACAAAGGCACCCTGGTCCGTTACGTACACCACGCTTCCGGGCGTGTGGCCGGGTGCAGGAATTACTTCAATGTCGAGGTCCATGGGCACACGGTCACCGTGGAATAGGGTGACCTGCACTGGCGGCGTGCGCAGTCCGAAAATAGACACGCGGCCTGCGAGCAAGGCCTCGTCGGCGGCGTTGGCCAGGACAGGTGCTCCGAGGGCGTCGGCCAGGCCATTCGCCGCGCCTGAATGGTCGAAGTGACCGTGAGTAAGCAGGACCGCCTGGACCGCCTCGTGGCATTGTCTTTGAATTGTCCGCAGGATTCTGTCGGCCTCAGCTCCGGGGTCTACGACGAGGAGGCCCTGCGATGTCTCGACAAGATAACAGTTTGTCTCTAGCTCGCCGACAACGATGCGGATTGGTGTGGTCATGAGATGAAGGTTTTTGCTGGTAGTTTTTTCGCGCTGGCCACAGGGGAAAACCGTCTCCCGCGCCTGTCGCTGCGGCTAGACCATCTCGGCGCCGCAGCGGATCTGCCAGCGCCGGACATAATCCAGCTCGTATTCGCCCAGTTTGCCTGCTAACCTCATGCGCTCTCGGGCTTCCTTTTCGCGCCCTAAGCACATGAGCAGGTATCCTACAATCCACGGATAGGCGGCATTGGTGCGGTCCAGTTCGCAGGCCCGTTCAAAGGTAGTAAGGGCGTCTGCGTAACGTCCCAGGCGGACGTAGGCAGCCGCCAGGCGCGCGTGATAGAAGTCGTCCAGGGGCGCCAGTTCGACGGCCTTCTCGTATTCGGTCACCGCCTGGTCCCAGAGTCTCTGGGCGAAAAGCGCTTCACCAAGCTTATACCGATAGAAGGCGTCGTCGGGTTTTAGCTCAAGAGCTCGCCGGAAATTCACCTCTGCCAGAGTAAGGTCGCCGGCCGCCAGGTAGAGCGCTCCCAGCCGGTAGATGTAATAGTCGCGGTCGGGTGCGTTCTCGATGGCTCGCTGGAGGGCCTTTATGGCGGCTCGAACCTTGCCCAGGCTCAGGAAAAGTTGCGCCATGCTGTAGTGCGTGTCAGCGTGTCGGGGATTGAGCCTGAGGGCTTTCACGTATCGCTCGTAGGCTTGCTGGGGCAGGTCCTCGGCAGAGTACGCGTCGCCCAAGTCCACATTGAAGTCCGGGTCGTTTTCCTCAAAGACGGCCGCCAGCTCGTACTGATGGATGGCTTCGCGCAGGTGGCCGTCCCTGGCCAGCATGTCAGCCAGCTTGCGCCGCATTCTGGCCATTCGCTGCTCTCGGCTGAGTTTCTTCTGCCTTTGCCTGGCCACCGCGGAGGCGTTGCCTCCTTGCCCTTGCTCCTGACTGTACCACAACCAGCAAATTATTGTACCTGGGTTTCCCCAGGACTATCAATCACGAAGGTCACCGGCCCGTCGTTTGTGAGAGTGACCCTCATGTGCGCACCGAAGATACCTGCCTGCGGATGTAGCCCTTGTGTCTGCAGGAGTTCGAGGAATCCACGAAACAGTGCTTCTGCGGTTTGCGGCGGGGCGGCTCCATCGAAGCTCGGCCGCCGGCCGCGCCGACAATCCCCGTGGAGCGTGAAGTTCGGCACTACCGGTAGCTCCCCACCTACATCCCTCAGCGACAGATTCATCTTTCCGCCTGCATCCTCAAAAATCCTCAGGCTGAGAATCTTGCTGGCCATCCACTCAAGCTCCCCGCGCTCGTCCCCCGGACCGAAGCTGGCGAAAACAAGTATGCCCGGGCCTATTCGGGCCACCACTTCGTTTCCTACTTCTACTTTTGCTTCGAGGACTCGTTGTACAACTGCCTTCACTTTGCACTCACGCCGCTTTTTGGTTTTGCGCTCAAGCTGGCGCGCAGGTGTGCCTTAGCTGGGTCTCGGCCTGCGGCGGCAAGTCCCTGCAAGCGTCCTTCTCCGCCGCGGCCTGTTCACCTTGCCGCTGAGCGTGAGGCCACCGGTAGAGCGCTTCCTCAGGTGCACCTCGCAAAGCCTGCCTTTGCGCGTAGTGACTTCCCTGGCGAGTAAAACCCTGGAGCCGCAAGGGTAACACTTTCCGCGCCGGTTAGCCCTAAATGACTGCTTTGCAATAGTTTCCTCGGGGGACGGTCGGGTGCCGGCTGCTGGCTGCCTTTCGCGGGTCGTGCAAGGTTGCGTGCGGAGGAAATGGGAAGAAGAGGATTGGAGGGGAGTCCAGAAGTGGCCCTTTTACAGGGATTCCTCCCGCCAGTGTTGCAAAGGCCTGCGTAGGCGTCGCAGGGGCGCATAAAGTGCACAGATCTCTGCACCCGACCTATTATTTGCACTCACTTCTTGCGGTGGCCGAGGCGAGTTTTGCAGCGGTCACCTTAGGGGCTCCAGCAGTCCCTTTGGCTGGAGACCGGGTTTCCCCACTTTTGAACGGGAAGGAGCCCGGCGTGCGAGAAAGCTAGCAAGACTGAGGTTTTCCCACTTTTGAACGGGTGGGGGGCTTGGTGTGGAGAAAGCCAACGACAGGGTTTACAGTCATGTCGGTGTGTGGTACTATATGGTGCCAACGCGGGGTGGAGCAG
>JANZZA010000161.1 GCA_026419655.1 Armatimonadota bacterium
CATAGTCCCCGTGCCGTCGCGCACCGATGCCCAGACTGCTAGGGGGAAAAGGGGATTGAAGACCGACATGTGCTGCAGGGACCCGGAAGACAATCCGTAGGCACCAGCCAGGTCAAAGGGGTGATTGCCGGCCCAGCCGCCCTTGAAAGGGTAAAAGTAATGCCACTCAGCGGGATCAGAGCCTGGCCGGAGGCCCATAAGAAGGGGAAAGATGACGCGAATAGTCGAGGGTTTCTCGCCTCGATTTGTGACGCGAAGACGCAGAAGGATTTCCGCGCCGTCGGTGGGCCGGAGGGTCATTTCCGCCGCCAGCCCTAGCCGGTGGTGGGCAAGGGCAACGCGCGCCCCGGCCTCATCTGCCTCTGCTGCCGTCACCGCGAAAGCTTGCGAAGAGACTACTTCTTCTCCTGCCACTACGGCGAAAATCGGCGTGGGAGCGGAAATCAGGTCTATGGGCTGGCTCACGTGACGCAGCTTGGCCAGATTGAGGCCGGCGGTGAGAGAGAATTCCGCCGTCCATCCGCGCGCCCGTACGACCAGCTTGGTGCCGCTGATCTCGCCCGCAGGACGTACCAGGGAGGCTTGAGCGCGTGCAGTGCAAGCGGGTACACAGGAACCAGCCCAGCCGCCAAAGCCATAGACCAAAGTTAAGGGCAACCACAACTCTCGCAGCCTGCGGATTCGCATAGTTGTTGCTCCAGGCGAGAAGGGGCTTATCCGCGCCAACCATGACAGATTGGCGCAACCACACCCAACTCCTCTCGGAAGTCAGAAGCTTGATGCGGAGAACTGCGGGCAGTGCCTTTTCCTATGCGTTGGATGCAGGCCTGACACGCACCTCCGTGCCGCAGCAGGGCGACAAGGTGACCTAAAGAAAGCTTCCGCCGTGCCTTCCATCAGACATCGCACCCGGGCCCTGTCGCATGAACTTGCCCGTGCAGCCCCATCGGGACCTGTGCGGAGGTGTCCAGCCCGGTGCCAGTGCGACGCAGATGCGGTAGAAAAGTTGAGGGTGCTAACGACAGGTGGATTGCCTCGAAGGCAGAAATTCGCTCTTGGATAATCCCACGGAGGTTCGGAGGACGCTCATGTCGCCTCAGCTAATGGCACACCGTGGCAATTCGGGCCTGGCGCCTGAGAATACTCTGGCTGCCTTTGCGAAAGCAGTTGAATCAGGCGCGGATTGGACAGAGCTGGACGTCCGTCTGAGTGCGGACGGCGAAGTCGTGGTGATGCATGACGCAACGGTTGACCGCACGACAAACGGCACCGGCGCCGTGGCTGAGCTGACCCTGGCTGAGCTGAAAAAGCTTGACGCCGGCAGTTGGTTTGGGCCGGATTTCTCAGGTGAGAGGGTGCCTACGCTCGCCGAAGTGATTGAGCTTGTTGGCCGCCGCATTCGCCTGAACGTCGAAATAAAATCCGCCAACAATCCCCTAACCGTAGGTAAGGTCATAGAAGCGCTGTCGGCCGCAGGCTTGCTTGAGCAGAGCATGGTGTGCTCCTTCGCGCTGGAGGCACTTCTTGAGGCGAGACAGCTCTGGCCGGGAGGCCGGATAGCGCTCATCTCAGGGCGCGGCCAGGACCTCGAAATCGCCCTGCGCCACGGGCTACCGTGGTTCAACGTCGAGTATCATGCGGTGGACGAAGCTCTGGTGCGCCAGGCCCACGAAGCAGGGGTCAAAGTATCCATCTGGACCATGGACGAGCCGCAACTCTGGGACTACTATGCCGCCCTCGGCGTGGACATCATCTGCACCAGTGTCCCACATCTGATGCCGGTGTAGGAGCCGCCGGGTGTTAGTGAGTGCTGTCAGTGTACGCGCTGGCAAAAGATTGCCACTCGTCGCAAGCCAGGCGTGGGAAAATCACGCTTATGAGCTTGTACGAGGGCTGCACTGAGGGCCCTTTCAGTATGGGCTACTCCCAAAGGAGAGTGTTGCAAAACTCGCTTCCCCCAACGCCGGAAAGAATCGCGGGCAAAAGGTCAGTCATAAAGAGTTTTGCACTTTCCTCGTTCTAGGTAGGCCAACGCCGGTTTTTTTAACAGTCTCCAAAGGGATTGTTGAGAAAGATAGTGATGGCTTTTCCGGAGTGAAGAAAGTGTACAGCGCTGCGCTCGACCTTTTACCTGCGATTGCGTCTGGGGGCCGGGAAAGCAAGTTTTGAGACAGTCTCCTTAGAGGTTCGATAAGGCGTGCATGATTTTGAGTGCGCCCGGCCCCAACACCACGATGAACACGCACGGGAAGATGAAGAAAATCATAGGGAAGAGGAGCTTCACTGGCATTTTGGCGGCTTGCTCGCGGATGAGCAGCGTGCGTCGCAGACGGACAGCGTCGCTCTGAGCGCGCAAGACCTGGGCTATACTGGTGCCCAGTTGCTCGGCCTGCACCAGCGCAGCCACAAAGGAGTTTAGTTCAGGTATGGGCATGCGCTCAGCGAGCTTGCGCCAGGCGTCAGCTCGGGGCACGCCGACTTTTATGTAATCCAGCACGCGCCGCAGTTCCTGTGCTGCCACGTCGTCGCGCCGTCGCTTGACTACTTCCTGGACCGCCCCATCGAGGCCTACACCAGCCTCTACGCTAACCACAAGCAGGTCAACTATGTCGGGGAAGGCCCGCGCGAAGCTGCGGCGCCGACCCTGGATGCGCGAGTTAATCACGAAATCCGGCGCCAACATGCCAGCGGCAAAGGGCAACACGGCGGCCAGCGTCTGCAACATTCGATGATGTGGCACCTCGCGCACCAGAAAGACAGCTACTGCAATCCCCGCCACCAGAGACAGCAGCTTTAAGGCAAGAAACAATTCCCCAGTGAGTCCAGCCGGCCGGCCCGCCATCTCGACCTGCAAGTCGTAGCTCTGTAGGAGGCCCTTTGGCGCTACCGACTTGATCGCCGCCACCGCCTTTGCTACCACAGGCGCCAGCAAGCGCTTCGTCCAAGGCTCCTTGAGCCGCTCGGCATACGGGTCCGGTTTACTTCGCGCGGCCAGCTCGGCCATGATAGCCTGCGCCACCGCCTCCCGGTCGCGCTGCGCAGTCAGGCCGTAGGCCAGCATCGCCACTGCAACGCAAGTAAGGAAAGCCGCAGCAATGAGCATCTTTCTTCCCTGCCTAAAGTTCTACGGTCACCAGCTTTTTTATCATGTACAGGCCTGAGGTCCACAACAAGAAACCCGCCATTATCATGTAGCGGCCCAGGGATTCAGTCAGGAGCGGCGCCAGGTACCCTGGGCTGATGCCGTTAATGACGATGGCCATGAAAATCGGAATGGCTGCCAGAATGCCGGCCGAAAGGCGGCCCTCGGCGGTGAGGGCCCGGATTTCGCTTTGTATCTGGAAGCGTTCGCGCACTACGGTAGCGGTCTTGAGAAGTATCTCGGCCAAGTTGCCGCCCACCTTGGAGTTAATCTGCACCGCTGCGGCAAAAAGCTTTACGTCGTAGGTGGGCTGGCGCTCAGCAAGCCGCTCTATTGCTTCTTCTACCGAGACGCCCACGAGGAGTTCGTCAGTGAATCTCTGAGCTTCATCGCCCATCGGCCCGGGCATTTCCTTGGCCACTAACTGGAGTGCCCGCGAAAACGTGTAGCCCGATTTCAGGGCGGAAGCCATAAGCTCAAGGGCTTCGGGGAGGCGGCGCTCGAACTCCCGTCTGCGTTTGCTAATCCGAAGGTTCACCAGGCATATCGGCAGAGCCAGCAGACAGAGGCCCACGAAGCCCGCCAGGGTCAAGGAGCGCCACAACAGGAGGGCTGCGCCGAAACCCGTCGCTGCTCCAAAGATGCTCGCCGCCGCAAGCTCGGATGGCCGCACGAGTAGCCCTGCTGCCAGAAGCAGCTGCTGAAGCGACTGGTCCATCCCGCCAGCAGAAAGAAGGCGCGTCAGCACTGGCGCCCGGTCCGAGCCATCCCGCGATTTTCTCTTCTTGTCCGCCTGTTGCGGCTTCGTTGTGTCGCTTTCCTTTTGTCCCGTCAGAGCGAGAATCACCGCCATCAGGCCAGCAGCGGCCACCAGGACAATTAAGGGCACTAAGAGCATTTGTCCTCCCCCTCCTAAGCCGCCCAACGCTGCTTTAGCATTTCCGGCAACTCCACGCCCTCGGCGAGGATTTTCTCGGCGAACAGCGGGCGAAGACCTGTGTAGGTATGCTCTCCTATGGCCCGGCCCTCACAGTCCACGCCCCTCTGATTGAATACAAAAAGGTCTTGCATGGTGATTACATCGCCCTCAAGGCGCTGTACTTCGGCGATGCAGACGATCTTGCGCGAGCC
Source organism: Armatimonadota bacterium (assembly GCA_026419655.1). GTDB lineage: Bacteria > Armatimonadota > Zipacnadia > Zipacnadales > FEN-943 > JANZZA01. The sequence goes on from JANZZA010000161.1 coordinate 4,274, forward strand.
ATCCCGGAGCCGGGACTGATGCACCACCAGGTCGAGGGCCGAGGCCTGTCTCTTATACACATCT
>JANZZA010000231.1 GCA_026419655.1 Armatimonadota bacterium
AGATGTGTATAAGAGACAGGCCCAATCCCGTGCTTGAGGAAAACGTCTTCCAGAAGCGTGTGGGTTAGCTTCGGAGACCGGCTCAGGCGGTCCAGGCGGAAGATGACTACGTGGTCAATCTTCCCTTCTTCGATGTCGCGGACAAGCTGCGCCAGCCCGTCGCGATAGGAGAGTAATAGGTTTTCTCAGGAGACTACCGCAAAAGTTTCTGCAGCACCTCGGAGATGCACTCCGAGCTAAAAGGTGGGACAGACAACTTTGTACACTTTTGTGGCCCGGTGTAGGCCAACACCGGGTTTTGGGCCGCACCACCAAGGTGATTCTCCGGGCCTCATTCTTTCCTGCCTGAAACAAAATCCTGGATAAACTGAATGCTCCCTCGCGATAGCCGCTTCCCTTTGCGCCAGGCGGCCGCAAGCCCAAAGTCCCCGACTTGCCCTCATCCCGATACACCTCTGCCGCGAACCCATCCCCATCATACCGAAGCCGACACCACTCCAGGCACCGCTGCTCCTGAAACTCTAGCGAATACCCAGACCTTGCTTGTTCTTCGCTGGACACACGGATGTAAATTCCAATCCGGGGCAGCCCACCAGGAACCGCGTCCGCACTCTTCCCACTCCGCCTCTGAGGCACTAAAATCACCACCTGAAGTTGGGCCGAAAGGTATAATACCATGTGCGTCTATAAGGGTCAGCAACTGCCTTCAAAGTGCTCCCCCAGAGTTGCCCGGAGTTGTTTTCTTCGACTGGTCGGCGCACGCAAGTGACGGCGCGGCCAGGCGTGCTGAGGCAGTTGGGCATCTCGTAAGACCGTGTTTATCTCTGGCCGTAGGGGAAAATGCTCATGACCAATCCATGGCTTGCTTCTGGAGAATGGCTCAAAGGCGCTCTTCATGTCCACACCACCAACTCCGACGGAAAGCTCTCACCGCAGGAGGTGGTGGATACTTACCGCCAGGCAGGCTATGACTTTGTCGTTCTTACCGACCACGGACGGGTCACGCCGCCCGACACAGTGGATGGACAAGGGATGGTGGTGCTTGGCGGAGCAGAGGTCGGCATCGGCCGGACCCAGCACGGAGGAACGTATCACCTCGTAGCTGTAGGGCTGAAAGACCAGCTCCCTGAGGGGCTGAGCCAGGCTACCCTGGGGGAAGCGGTGGCATTGCTTCGCGCCCAGGGCGCCCTGGTATACCTCGCTCATCCGTACTGGTCGCTTCTCACCCTGGAGGACCTGCTAGCCGCGGATTTCGACGGACTGGAAGTTTTCAACGCAGGATGCGAATACGAGACCCGGCACGGGGATGCGGTCCAGCACGTGGACTGGATGATGGCCCGCGACCGTATGCCGCGTCTCATTGCGGTGGACGACTCACACTTCGGCTTTTGGGACGCGTGTGGTGGATGGACGATGGTGAAGGCTGCCGACCGGACGCCTGAGGCAATCCTTGAGGCATTACGGGCGGGGTTTTCTTATGCCAGCGCAGGGCCGATTTTCGAGGATCTGGAGCTATGCGAAGACGGCCTGGTTGTGCGCTCATCGCCCGTGCGGGCGGTCACGATGATACGACCGGGGGCAGGCCAGGGCTGGACTACCGATTCGACGTACACCACCCGGCCCCGGGACACGACAACCACAGAAGCCGTGGCGCCTGTGCCGATGGGCACGCCCTTCAGGATAGAAGTCATTGACGCCCAAGGCCGCAAAGCCTGGATGAATCCGATGGTCTTGCGCGGTGAACAATAGCAGGCCGCCGTGCCTTGCCAGGCCTCGTCAGGAGATGAGCAGCGTGAACATGAACCCATTCGCCGTCCAGGGCAACTGGTACAGGGGCAATCTTCACACGCACACCACCAATTCCGACGGCCGCTACTCGCCTCAGTCCACTGTGGATGTGTATGCTCAGGCGGGCTACGACTTTTTGGCCCTCGCCGACCATGGCCGCCTCACCAACCCGGCCGACCTTGACCATCGCGGCATGGTTCTGGTCCCAGCGGCGGAACTGAATGGCGGACGCGGTGAGCTTGGCCAGAGCTTTCACCTTCTGTGCTTGGGGATGCGGCGCGAGCCAGAACGTGTGGAAACTCCATCAGCCCAGGAAGCCCTCGACTACGCCCGCAGTGTGGCGGAACTGGTCTTCGTGGCCCATCCCTACTGGTCGTCTCACACTCCCAAAGACCTTATGGCCTTCGACGGCTACGACGGCATCGAAGTGTTCAATACCACTTGCCAGCGGGGCATCGGCCGGGGGTACTCGGAGCCGCATTGGGATGACCTCCTCGCACGCGGGCGCATACTGCCGGCCATCGCGGTAGACGACGCCCATTTCGGCTACTGGGATTTTGGCGGTGGCTGGATAATGCTGCGGGCACCGCAACTAGACCTCGATTCGGTAATGGCGGCCCTCAAAGCAGGCCACTATTACGCCACTCAGGGGCCCGAGATAAAGGATGTGGCTGTGGTGGACGGATGGGTCAAGGTCGTCTGCTCGCCCGCGCGCACGGTAGCGATGGTCGTTCCTGCGCCGGGGCGAGGATGGACCACCGACCGCGTCCGACGCGGTAAAGACGAAAGCCCTATGACGGAAGCCTATGTACCGCTTTCCGAGGCTCGAGGCGGCGTCTTCCGCATCGAAGTCATTGACGAACACGGCCGCCGCGCCTGGACGAATCCAATGAAGGCAAGTTGATTTTACACCGGCGGTGGGGCTGTTTCCTCAAAACCAAGACTCGTAGGCAGCAGTGAACATGGATGTTGGGGTGGGAACAGTACGAAAAAGTTTCGGAAGAGGGTGTGGGGGAGAACCCTTTTCAAAGGGTTTCCCCCAGCAGGGAGAACCCCCTTTGCGCAAAAAGCGGGGTCCCCCCTGCACCCCTCCCCGTAAATGCTCGTGCTTCCTGGCACATAGGCG
>JANZZA010000280.1 GCA_026419655.1 Armatimonadota bacterium
GTCGCTGACGAAAAAGACCTGATGGAGAACTTGCTGCCCTTCTGGGTGGAGAATTACTTCCGGCATCCCAGCTACCTGAAGGTGGACAATAAGCCCCTGCTGTTCATTTACCGCCCGGAGTTTCTCATTGACGACTTAGGCAGCGTGGAAAACGTGCGGCGGGCCCTCGATGAAATGCGCCAGGCCTGCCGCGCCGCCGGCTTTGATGGCCTGTACTTGCTGGGTGAATACCGCGGCCTCGACCCCAACCACCTGCGTCTTATGCGCGACCTGGGCCTGGACTATACCTTTGCCTACGTCTGGTACGTGCCCAATAACCCGACGCCTGAGGAAGCCATCGCAGCCCAGATTCAGTACATCACGAAAACCCAGGAGCTTGGGATTCTTCCTCAAGTGGTCACTGTCTCGCAGGCGTGGAGCGGCTGGCACGACGAGGGCACTATCTGGAAGATTCCGCCGCGGGAATTTGAGGACTTGCTTCGCTGGGCGAAAGATTTCATCGCCGGCCTGCCGCAAGACCAGCTCTCGGGCCGTATGCTTCTGCTGGACAACTGGAACGAATGGGGCGAGGGCCACTACATCGCGCCCTACCGGGAGTACGGCTTTGGCTATCTAGACGCCGTGCGGAAAGTCTTTGCACTGGCAGCAGAGCCCCATGTTGACCTCATTCCGGAGGACATTGGCCTGGGACCGTACGACTCAGCTTACCGCGCCTGGGCCGAACGCCAGGAAACTGTCCGGCGCCAGGCCAGCCGGCGAGTACTGAAAGCCGGGGCGCCGGAGCCTGGCTTGGTCGCCTGGTGGGCCTTTGATGACGACGCGGCCAGCCCGGTCGTGATGGACTATTCCGGCAATCGCCTGGGCGGCACCCTCGAAAAGGCCCGGCTTGTACCAGGGCTGGACGGGAATGCCCTCCTCTGCGACGGCGGCTGCGCGGTTGTGCCCAATAATCCGGCCCTGTCAATCACCGATGCCATTTCAATCGAGTGCTGGGCCAAGACAGATGTGGCCGGCCAGGACAACCGCTGGATGGTCAACCGCATTTTCGCCGGCGGCGTTGACACGGGCTATCGGCTGGGCTTGCTCCATGGCCGACCGTGCTTCGAGATACCTGTGACGGCCTGGAGCCACCACCT
>JANZZA010000286.1 GCA_026419655.1 Armatimonadota bacterium
AGCAGCACCTCAAAAAGGTCTGGGGCCTTCGGCGAGACCGCCAGGCATATGGCCAGGCCGACTATCAACAGCAGCGGCACGGTCATATTGGCATGGGAAAAGTTTGGCGAAAGGAACTCGTTGACGTAGCGGGTGGTTTCCCCCAGGTCGCCGGTGAAGTAGGTGAATGGATAAAGAACGCCATGCAGGCCATTGGGGTTGAGCAAGGTCGCCAGGGCCGCCACAGTGCCGACAGCTACTACTGGCAGGGCCCGGGCCGGAGACAGTGACCATCCTCCGGCACGCAACCCGTCTGCAGGTGGCACGAAGGCCACGCTGACGGCGTAGAGAGCCGTAAGCACGAACAACAATACAAACCCGCCGTGGAAGTTCACCCATAGTATGGCCAGCGGAACGAGCCACCATAGCGTGTGGTGCCTGCCCTGCCGATGTGAAAGGAAGATGTGCAGGGCCGCCAAAGTGAAGACCGGGAGAAGAAGCTGCGGGCGGGCGTTGAAGGTCGGAGCTAGGGTCGCCACAAAAGCAACGCCGGCCGCGGCGGCCAGGATAGGATGCACAGCCCTGCGCAAACATACCGCGTATAGCAACAGCGCGCCCGCTGCGGCCACCAGTTGGCGATAAAGGGAAAGCCCGTAAAGGCCGAAGTTACGATAAAGCCAGTAAAGAAGGACCTCAGCGGCCCACTCGTGAGCTATCCATGGGGCGCCGGCGGCGCTGTAAGAAAACGGGTCGGTCTTGGGCACCTGACGGTGTTCTAATATCCAGCGGCCGGTTGCCAGATGCCACCACACATCCGGGTCACCCTCAGGATGGCACGAGACGCAGATGACCACCCCGGCCAGCGCCATGCCGGCCAGCAACGGCAAGTCAAGCTTGGGTCTCCATTTCACCTGCACGCACCTCTTCCGGCGGTGCGCTTATAAACCTCCGGGGATGATCCCACCGCATAGGCGCTGCGCAGCCACCGCAGCCGTCTCTCCTGCGCGCTCGCCGAGAAGCCTTAGGCTGTTCTTTAAGGGGCCTTTGTGGGGAGATTACTCCAAGGAGATTCTTTCCCAGGTTTTCTCCCCAAACCTTTTCCAACGGCCGCCGTTGCGCTAAGCCAGTAGGTTGCCTGCTTTTGCCCTGTTGACGTCAGCTCAGCTTTGCGGCCCTACCAATCGGTAGAAAGGACCTGTCGCTTCTCCACGGAGACTGTCGCGAAGGTCGCTTTCCCGGCCCCCAGACGCGCTTGGACGCCGAAAGTCGGGCGCACGGGACACCCTCTCTTCCATTTGAATAAGCCAGCACCAGCCACTGCGACAGTACTCTATGGTTCGGTAAGAGAGGTTCCCACCACGCCTTCGCGCTGGCCAGTGAGCAGCGTCTCGCTGAGCCTTGTAAAGCTATCTCACGCTACCCCGCGAGCACCTTTTTTACCAGCTCGTAGAGTGCTGGGGCACCTGCGAGTTGTCCTATCGTGGCCAAGGCCACGCCCAGCACCAGGATAGCAGCCAGCAGGCTCTTGCCAATGTCCTGTCCCTTGAGCTGGGCGACGAGGATTGGATGACGCGACAGGTAGGCGCTTGCAGCGTATAACTCCTCGCCCATAAGAGTGTAGTCGCAGGAAGTGATGAAGAAGGGCAACTGAGTGTCGGCATCGGTGCCTGCGATTTGCATGCACCCGGCCATGTTGCCCGTCTCCCCAAGGATAAGGGCTTCTGCAAAAAAGGTGCCCATGTAAAGGTTGGCCGCTGGGCGGTCGCGCATGATAATGCCATCCACAGCTGCCACGTAGCCAAACTGGCTGTCGGTAGTATAGAAAATCAGGTCAGGACGAAAGGCATCCGGCCGGCCCGCTTCGAGATACGCTTCTCGTACGATCTCGCGCTCCACAGACATTACCAGGGGGTCGTTACAGGGGACGAGGATTGGCGTGTCGTAGGGTGCGGTTTTGCGGGCCAGGTGGCCTAGAATGAGCATGGCAGCGATGGTCGAGATGCTGCCGACCCCGCCAAGGCCGGACACGTAAAGTATTGGCTGGCCCATTTCCGTGGCTCGGCCGATGGCGTCGTCCACGGCCTGCAGGCCCGCGATTGGCCGAATATAGAATTGCCGCCGCCGCGCGTAGTGAAGCGTCAGGAGCACAATCGCGCTGAGTATGAGTGTACTCACCAGGATGTTCGTCTTCGACCAGTCGTACAGGGCCCCGGCTGGACTCGCCGCGCCAGTCGTCGCTGGTGCAGAGAACCTCAATGGCACGCCTGGTGGCGCCTCCTGGCCTTGTGCCACGGCTGCTCCTGCCGGCGCGTAGATAGCCTGCACCATGGCCCTGTACGTCCGCAGCGGGTGAAGGCCCTGAAGCTTTGCCTCATTGGCGGCGGGGTCCAGCAACGTTTGGTCCAGGTCACAGCGGCGAGTGCCGCTGGCCAGCCAGATGCGATACCCGACCAGGCGCCAGCCGTTGGGCACGCTGGTCGGCGCCTGCCATGTGAGTGACATCACGGTGCCTTTTGGGTCTTCGCGGTCGTCGGCCAGAGTGGCTGAGGCTGGGGGCTGAAACGGGGCTGCAGCCCAGCCCGATGCGCCGAGGGAGCACATCCCAGCCAATAGCACCGACACCGCTGCAAGTTTTGGGCTGCTCACTCCTCAATCAACTCCACATTCGCCCGCGGCACCACCACTTCCCGCCCGTCTCCGAGGAGTACTCTCACCACCCGCACCCGTGCCTCCGTCTCTATTTGCGTCGGCTCCGCTGGCAGCTCCACCACCGTGGCAATAGCACCAAAATAGGGATCCCGGATGAGGCGTACTGCGCGACCTGCTTCCAGCCTGCCTTCCCGCGGCGTGCCTTCTACCTGGGCGCCAGTAGGTTCTGCTATTACCACTTCCGGCCGCACGACGCCGGCGCGGATTTGCGTGGCCCCGTTTACGGACGCTGGCCGGCCGTTCCTCGCAGCAAGGATACCAAAGGTGCGGTCGGCCATGGGTATTCGTCCAAAGCCCTCGGTGAGAACCACTGTTATGCCGACGCGCTCGTGGCCCGTGATGGCCACTCCTATTGGATAGCCCAGTAGAGCGTCAACATCGGTATCTTCCATTCCACCCACGACGACCGCGGCAGCTCCGACTTCAATGGCCCGCCGGACGGCTGCAAGGGTAACCAGGGCGCCGCCTACGACGACCGCGCCCCGGCAGTTTTCGTCCACGGCGTCGGCGTCAAGCACATCGTGCTGGCTATCCACAGCTATCCTTAGCGGTCCATAGGCCTCGCCGCCGAAGCCGAAGATACCCTGCACCATGGCACATGGAGTCTCGACGACGACGCCCTCGCCGGGGTACACCTGGGTAACTGTGCCGTCAATGTAGGCAGTTAGCTCCACCGGCGTAGGCGCACCGCGAATCGCCACCTGGCCCGTCACAGGGCTAACGGCTTCTATCACGCCGTCCACCGGACTGCGGCAGATGCTGTGCATCAAGCCGAAGAAGGCCCGGGCCTCGGCTATCATTTCGCCCGCGGTCACCACCTCGCCGGGCTGCTTGACCATCCACTTCGGTACTTCCTCGGGGCCGACGTTCATCTCCGCCGCGACGTTGACCATCGTCACCGCGCCTGGCAACTGCGTGGAGGCCACGACCTCCAGAGCACGGACGGCCTGGCCTAACTCGACGTGCACCTGCCCCGGCAGAGGCAGGCGCCTCTCCTTGCGCGCCCACCCGCGCTCGGTCACCTTCAGGCCAGGAGTGTAAGCGTGTGCCATGTCGAGCCGCTCAGCTCTCTTCCAGGGGTTTAACGTCCTTGTGGGGATCAACGCCGATGGACTTGAGGTATTCGTCAATGGCGATGTGTTTGGCAATGGCAAAGGCCATCATAAAAAGCTCACCGGGTTCTATCTGGTCGAGAGAGAAGGGCCCGGCACCGGCAAGTCTGTCAATGCACTGGTCTAGCGGCACGCGTCGGACCGTTTTCTCGCCTCTTATGGTGTCCTCAATTTCCACGTCCACGTACTCCGGCAGGTCGAATTTGGTCAGAACACGCGCATGTATGGCCACTCGGGACACCTCCGGATTATGTGATTAAGTGCACGGCTCCCAGATACGGATGGTCTTGCCTAGCTGCAGCCCAATTGGCGTGAAAACCCCTCATTCCTGCCCGTAGATGTAGTGTACCAGCGTGTCGCCCACCTGGTACAAGGAATCGGCCGAGCAATGCTCTGGCGTGTCGTCCACAGTATGCCACACTACTGGGAAGGCGTGGATTATGTCCACCATTTTGATGCCCGCTGCTATCAGCGGGACATGGTCATCGGTGATGTAGCCGCAGGTTTGCCGCACGAAAGCCGAATGGCCGCGTTGCTCGGCCACGGACCAGATGGCGTTGACCAACTGGGGGTTGGCGTCTAAGGAATGGCCCTCTGGGCCCAGGTCGAAGATGGTGTTTCGGTGGATGCTCGGCTGCATGGGGATACGGTCTACAGGCTTGCCGTCACCGCCGACCAGGTCAAGGAGGATTCCCTCGGAGGGTTTGGGCCAACCTTCAGGCCAGTGGGCTGCGAGGTATGCCGAGCCAATGCAGTAGCCCATGTAGGGCATTGGAGAGCCGGCCTTGCCGCTATCTTCGGCGTCGAGGAAAGCGAAAAGGATGGGTCGTGGTGGGGGCTGGTCATGAAAGATGCGTGCCAGTTCGAGCAACACAGCCACCCCAGAAGCCCCGTCGTCGGCCCCAGGCACGGGCTTATTGCGATTGGCTGGATCCGGGTCCTGGTCAGCTACCGGCCGGCTATCCCAGTGGGCGGCGAGCAAGAGGGGTTCACCAGCGCTGGTCCCGGCCAAGGCTAATACGTTGGCAAAATCGTAGGGGCCGCCAAAGGGTGTCCTTGCGGAAAATTTCTGGACGAGCAGGCGGCTGGTCAAGGGCTCTAGCTGCTCCTGCAGCCAGGATAGCATACGCTCATGGGCCTCGGAGCCCGGCACCCTTGGGCCAAAGGCACACTGAGTGCGTATCAGTTCCAGGGCCCTTGCCCCGTCAAAAGTTGGTATTGACGGGTTGGGTGGTGGAGGGGGTGGTGGTTCGGGCGTCTGCTGGGCGCTGCTAGCTCCGCAGCCGCACGAAGTAAGCGTCGCAGCCACCGCCAGGGCGGCCAATAGCATCAGCCCGGCTGCCACGCTTGGCCTCTCGCAAAATGAGAGCGCGACTCTGCGATTCATGGGAAATCGTCACACCCCACCATGGGTTGTCGTCCGCGCGGCGCTGGCAGCAGTCCGCACCCAGGACAAAACCTGTCCCGCCTGCTTACGGGGCGCCAGACGCCACCAGTTCCGCGAAGGTGGTCGTGACGCGCTTGACGTATTGCACAGTCTCCGGGATGTTGGGGATCCCGCCGGCGCGTTTGACCCGGTTGGGCCCGGCATTGTAGCACGCTAAAGCCAGGGCGCACTGATCGTAGTTACTCATTCCGCTGTATTGGTCCAGATAGCCGGCCAGCTCTGCGATGCCGCCGCGGATGTTCTCCTCGACTACCCAGGGATTGACGCCCAGGTCCTTGGCGGTCTCGGGCATGAGCTGCATGAGGCCAATGGCGCCTGCCCGGCTCACACAGCCCGGGTCAAAGCTACTTTCCCACTTCATGACGGAGAACACCAGGCGGTGGTCCACGCCGTAGTAGGCCGAATAGTAAAGTACCCACCGGACGATGGCCTCGCGCTGGGCATCTGTGAGGCGGGGATTGTGGCGGCCCGCGAAATCCTTCCAGAACTGGACTCGAGCGGCATCGGTAGGGGCCTGCTCGGGAAGAGCTGGTGGCTGGGCTCCCCATGAGGTCGGGCCGCCAGAGGCACCAGGCTGTAATTGTTCGCCGCCCGGCACCGAAGAACCAGGGGAAGCAGAAGGAGAAGTTGTCTGGGATGTTGCAGGCTGCTCCAGTGCTGGTGAGGTCGTCTGAGGCGCCTCGAGGTTGATGAGCACCATTGAAGGGTCTGCACGTTTTGGCTGCACGCCAATCATGGCGTCGAGCGTGTCGGCTTTTGTGCCAACGTCACAGGCCATCACCAGACCGCGGAGACAAGCCACCGCTGGCCCTTCGTCAGAGGAGAAGTCTACCAGGAGATACAGTTGCTGGCCGACGGCGATTTCGGGAAGGCCCGAAGGTGATTTCACGAGGGCGCTGGTGCCACTGGGGAGGCCGACCATGAGAACGGTGGAACCGTCGCTGGCGCTGGTTTTTGCCTGTAGCTGTGCCACGGTAAGATACGGCCCCGTTCCGCCAGGCAGACCTCCCAGCCAGCCGGCGGGCTTGGCAGCGTCCACGGCGGCAAGAAACCGCTGCGCCGCCTCCTCTGGCGATAGGGGATAGGGCACGTTCACGGGGGGCTGTGGCTGCGCGACGCTCACCAGAGCCGCCACAAGCAATGGCGTCACCGGGCCTCACCTCCCAGCACTTCACGCACCCCACGTAAAAAGGCATCGTAGGCGTCCTTGCCCCAGAGGACAAAGACGACGCGCCGCAAATGGTCTGGCGAAGCCTCGGCAAATTCCCTGGTCGCGGCCGCCATCAGGCGCGCGCACTCGGTGATGTCGAAGCCTCCGACACCTGTGCCAAAAGCAGGCAGCGCAAGAGACTTCAGGCCGAGTTTCTCCGCCAGGTCCAGGCAGGAGCGAGTCGTACACGAGATGAGGTCCGCGCTCGTCTGCAGGTCGGCGCCCATGACGGCACCATGGAGGACGAATTTGTAGGGCAGTCGCCCGGCTGTGGTTTCGACGGCTGAGCCGACAGGTATTGGCCCCTTGCTAACTGCTTCCTGCTCGATCTCGGGGCCGCCGGCTCGCTTGATGGCTCCGGCGACACCTGCCCCCATCCACAGGCGGTTGTTGGCTGCATTCGTTATTGCTTCGGCGTCGGCCCTGGTGATATCTCCCTCGCACACTTCAACCTCGACCTGGCCGACCTGGAACCTGGTCTTTGGTGTTTCTCCCACCTGTCTCACCGCCCTTCAGAACAACCCGCTGCGCGCGCCCCTATATTATACAACACACCACCCACCGAGGGGTGCGGCAGCGTGCTGGAAAAGTACGCCGGGGTGGTTGCGGCAAAAGCAGGCCAGAAGATAGTGCGCGAGGGGAGATGGTACCCCCACGGGGATTCGAACCCCGGTCGCCTGGCTGAGAACCAGGTATCCTAGGCCGCTAGACGATGGGGGCACCAGCGTCGCCAGTTTACACCGCTCGCCTCGCCCCGTCAAGGTGTGGAGCAGCCTGGGGAGTATTCGGTTTTCGAAGGAGACTCGTGCGAAAATCGTTTTCCCTGCCGCCAGAGGAAATCGCAGGCAAAAGGGCCAGCATTACAGCGTTGTGCGGTTTCGTCGGACCGGGTAAGCAGACACCAGGCATTGCAACAGTCTACCACGTCCTTCTGCCCGCCCGACTCTTTCCTGCCCGAAACAAAATCCTGAAAAAACCGAATAGTCCCGTGCTGCTGGGGAGTATCGGTTTTCTAGGGATTCTGGCAAAGGTTTCTCCAGCGCCTGGAAGATGAGGCCCGGGGCGTCAGGTGAGACACACAGGTTTATACACTTTTGTGGCCCTGCTTGAGTCAACACGAGGTTTTGGAGAGACCACCGAGGTCATTCTCCAAGTCTTGCCCTTTCCTGCCTGAAACAAAATCCTGAGTAAACTGAACACTCCCGTGCTACGGCCGGGCCTGTCGCATGGGCATGAAGTGGTGTATCATAAGCGCTATCTCGCCGCGGGCCGAGGCCATAGCCAGTCGCACCAAGGCCCAGTACGTAGCGGAAGGCGGCGTGAACCTTGGATGGCCTCATAGCACTCGCACCAGAGCGGAGCAGTTTTCAGCGAGACCGAAACAAACCTTTAAGGCTCCTTCCCCGGCGGTGTAGGTACGGAGGGAAATGAGTTGTCAGCCAAGAGCCTGGGGCCGCGCCAGGTGCTGGCGTGGCTGCCGATAGCAATGGCACTGGGCGTTGCAGTACCATCCCTTGCCCTGCGCTTGGGACTCTTCGAGGCGGGGCCGCCTCTGACAGCCCTGCTCACCGGCGCCGCCATATTGGGCGCTGCCTTTGTACTCACCTGGGCCTCCGAAGCCGCACAGCGCGACGTCTCCCAGGGCCTGGCAGTAGCAGCCATCGCGCTTATTGCCGTCCTGCCAGAGTACGCAGTAGACATGTATTTTGCGTGGATGGGTGCCAAAAAAGCAGAGTACTGTCACTACGCTGTGGCGAACATGACCGGCGGAAACCGGCTGCTGCTTGGTGTCGGGTGGCCGCTGTTAGTTTTTCTGTGGTTGGTCAGAACGCGAAAGACTGAATTAGAAATCAGTCCGCGCCGACGAACGGAGCTGGGTTTTTTATCCCTGGCAACAGCTTACGCCTTCTTGCTCCCGCTAAAGAAGCACCTGAGCCTGCTAGACACCCTGGTGTTCTTCGTCATCTTCGCTGCTTACGTGCGGCGGGTATCGAGAGAAGAGCACGAGGAACCCGAGCTTGTCGGCACAGCAAAGATGATCGGAGACCTGCCTGCTTTCGTGCGGCGCATCGTCGTGCCCATGTTGTACCTGTACGCCGCGGCAGTGATAGTAGCAAGCACGGAACCCTTTGCTGAGGCTCTGCTCGCTGTTGGCGAACACTACGGGATTGACAAGTTCCTGCTGGTGCAATGGATAGCGCCACTGGCATCGGAGTCGCCAGAGTTCGCCATTGCAGCCCTCTTTGCCCTGCGCTTGCACCCGGAAATGTCCCTGGGTACCCTGGTGTCGTCGAAGGTCAACCAGTGGACTCTCCTCGTTGGTATGCTCCCACTAACCTTCTGCGCGTCGGCTACCGCCCTGCGACAAATGCCCCTCGACCCCCGCCAGAGCGAAGAAGTTCTCCTTACCGCCTGCCAGTCTCTGTTCGGCCTGGTGGTACTTGCCAACCTGCGACTGTCGGTTCTGGAAGCCCTCCTCCTGGTCGGACTTTTCGCCGGCCAGTTGGCGTCTCCCTCAGTGCACGCCCGCTACTTGTTCTCGCTGGCTTACGTCCTGCTGGCGTGCCTGTGGCTGCTAAGACGGGAATACCGGCAGGGTATCTGGGATAGTGTCCGCACGGCTCTGGGGCGGATGCCATCGGAAGCCCCTGTCCCCGGCGAGTGACGCTACTGACTAGCGGCACAGGTCGTTGATTACTTGCCGTTCATCGGTCCCAAGCCAGTGACGCTGCTGAACCCCGGCTCCCGCACGCAGGGTGGCTTCGCGGCTATGTACCCCACAAGTGAGGCTGCTGAACGGCTTGAAGGTAGAAGGTAGAAGGGAGAAGTATTCAGCTTTGCCAGCATTTTGTTTCAGGCAATAAGGAGTCAGGCGCGAAGAAGCACTTCGGAGACCCCTGCAAAACCTGGTGTCAGCTTACCTAGACCAATGAAACTGCACAACGCTGCACGGCCGACCCTTTACGCGCGGTTTCCTCTGGGAGAGTGTTGCAAAACTCGGTTTCCCGGCCCCCAGACGAAGTTACAGGCAAAAGTTCATGCGCACAACGTTGTACACTTTCTTCGTTCCCGATAAGCCAGCACCAACTTCTGCGACAGTCTCTTTGGAAGCCGCGGGAAACGGCTATTGCAAGAGTCTCCTCAGAAAAGCGAATGCTTCCGTAGAAGGGTCCCTGCTGGCCGCCGCAAAGCCAGATTGTGTCAGGCTTGTAGCCTGATCGTCGCGCACCAGCTAGCCGGCTCATCATCCTTTGATGACCGCGAGGGGACGCATGCGAGCCACCTTGCGAGAGAGGCCGGCCTGGTGGCAAACCTCAACCACGCGGTCTACGTCCTTGTAGGCTTCGGGCATTTCCTCAGCTAAGGTCTTCATGCCAGCCGTGCGCACACGAATGCCGTGGCTCTCCAGCTCAGCAGCGACCTCCTGGCCGCGTTTGCGCTTGAGGGCAGCAGCGCGAGAGAGAAGGCGCCCGGCCCCGTGGCAAGTGCTACCCCAGGTCTCGCGCATGGCCTGCTCCGTGCCCACGAGCAGCCACGAGGCGGTCCCCATGTCCCCGGGGACGATTACCGGCTGGCCGACCTGGCGATAGATGGGAGGCAGTTCGGGCCGGCCGGGCGCAAAGGAGCGTGTGGCGCCCTTTCGGTGCACACAAAGCCGCCGCCTTCGGCCATCCACTTCGTGCTCCTCAAACTTGGCAATGTTGTGCGCCACGTCGAAGACCAGCGCAATGCCCAAAGCTTCGCTGCCCTTGCGGAACACTCGCTCGAAGGCCTCACGCACGAAATGCATGATTACCTGGCGGTTGGCCCAGGCATAGTTGGCTGCCGCAGCCATGGCTGCAAAATACCGCTGGCCTTCGGGCGACTTGATGGGCGCACAGGCCAGTTGGGGGTCGGGTAGCTGCAGTCCGTACCGACGCACGGCCTGCTGCATCACGTCCAGGTAGTCGTCGCAGACCTGATGGCCAAAGCCGCGCGAACCGCAATGCACCATCAGCGTTATTTGACCTGGCTCGAAGATACCAAAGGCTTCCGCCACGGCCGGGTTGAAAATCTGCTCAACGTATTGAATTTCCAGGAAATGGTTGCCTGAGCCGAGGGTGCCGACCTGCGGCAGACCGCGCTTGATAGCCCGATCACCGACGGCCGAAGGGTCAGCGCCAGCAAGTTGTCCGCGCTCCTCAGTGGCATCCAGGTCCTCGCGGTTGCCATAGCCGCGCTTGACAGCCCACTCGGCGCCCTGAACCATCACTTCGTCCAGCTCCTGGCGGCTGAGACGCAGACCGCTCTCGCTACCAACGCCGGACGGGACCGCTGCGAAGACCGCATCAGCAAGCTTGTCAATAAGCGGCTCGACCTCTTCGCGGGTGAGATTAGTACGTAGCATCCGCACTCCGCAGTTTATGTCGTAGCCGACGCCGCCAGGCGAAATGATGCCCTCCTCCACATCGAAGGCCGCTACGCCACCGATGCAAAAACCGTATCCGTAATGGCAGTCAGGCATGGCAAGAGACGGCCCCACCAGGCCCGGCAAGCACGCCACATTGGCCACTTGCTCCAAGGCGGGGTCGTTGCGAAGGTCGCGAAGCAGCACCTCATCAGCATACAGGATACCCTCGGCACGCATCTCCTTCTTGTAGCCGCCGGCGCCCTTTGGGATGCGCCAGCGCCAGTCATCTATCTTCTCCAGCGGACCTGTGTAGTTCTTCGACATCTCCCTCACCTCTACACTTCGCAGCCAACCTTATTAGACCACCAGCCCAAAGCCAAAAGCGGTCGAGTAAAAAATGTTAGTCGGCGGCTGGCAAGACGCCAATGCCATTGAGCATGGCGTCGTCGGCGCTTCAGAGAACCAGCGCCCAGACCTTTCTACTACCCCAGCCGGCACTGCAGACATCCTTCGTTTGAGTCGTACAACTCACCGCACTTCGAGCATACGACCCAGCCGTGGTCAAGCTTCCAGTGGCGCAGCTTCAGTTGGGTGCGAAGGGTACGCACATAGACCTCGCGGACGGCGACGTCGGGGATAGCAGCCGCCTGGTCCTGTATCCATCGCTCCTCCATATCGGTCAAGGCCATGGCGTCAAGCTCAGCCTGGGTCGGAGCCCGCGACACATACCCCCGACTGCCGTGGGCCACGTCGGGCTTACGGCTCCCCGGACGGGCCGCCGTGCCGGGCCTTATTTCGCGCACGTATGGCTCACCCAGTCGTGCGTTAAGCCGGCGCATTATCTCAGCCGAGTCTAGCTGCAACTGCTGCGCCCGCGCAGCCGAATCACATTCCACCTCAACGACCCCTTCCCACACCCGCGCAACATGCGTGTGCCGCGCGTACCAGTCGCCCACCACCTGCGGCCACAGAGCAGCCACCAGGTGCTCCCGGGCAGCCCCCAAGAGCTTGCCCTCCCCCAGATAAGCCCGCAGCACCTCGCCCAGTCTCACAGTACGGTCGCGCTCGTCAGCCATTGGCCTCAACCCACCCGCCACCCAAGCTCACCCATGCCGCCACTTCCGCCTGTTCCAGGGCTGGGTCGCGAGCGGCACTAGTCACAATAAGCTGGCGATAAGACGCAGTCAAGCCAAGCACCTGCTTGGCGCGGCGCTGGTCAAGCTCAGATAGACAGTCATCCAGCAGCAGAATAGGTGCCTCGCCCGTAGACTGGCGAAGAAGCTCTGCCTCGGCAAGCTTGAGGGCTAAGGCAGCGGTGCGCTGTTGGCCTTGGGAGCCAAAGCGCCGTAGCAGACGACCATTGACCATCAGCCGCAGGTCGTCCCGGTGCGGGCCGGTCAAGGTCCGGCCAAGACGCTCCTCGTCGGCAGCTAGCCGAGCAAGATGAGCACGGTAGTTTTCCGCGATTTCAGCCGGAGCGTCGCCATCTAGCTGGCTGGCGTATTCCACGGTGAGTCGCTCTGCCGGGCCAGCGAGGTGAGCATGGATTTGCGCTGCTACCTCACTCAAACGCTTGACGAAAGCCCGGCGCTGAGCGACGACCTGGGCGCCAGCTTCAGCCATGGCCGCCTCCCACGGATACCGCTGCGCCGCAGGGGCGGCTTGGGCCAGCAAGCGATTGCGTTGCACGAGCGCGCGGCTGTAGCGCGCCAGGTCATCCGGGTAAGCGCCGCCCAGACGCGCAAGAGCCAGATTGAGAAAGCGGCGCCGCACGCCCGGCGAAGCCTGCGCCAATTGCAAATCGGCTGGTACGAATAACACAAGGGGCACGCGAGCCACCAGGTCCGTGGCACGCCGGACGGGCTTATCATCGGCCATCAGGCGCTTTCGTGGGCCGCTCGGCCCAACCTCAAGATGAAATACTACCCGCAAGCCGCGACCGTCATCTCGCTCGAAACAGACTTCAACTCGGGCGTACCCGGCACCCCACGAAATTAGCTCCGTGTCCCGACCAGTCCGCGGCGACCGCCCCGCGGAAGCTACGAAAAGCGCCTCCAGCAGCGTTGTCTTTCCGCTGGCATTGGGACCAACTACGGCGATAACGCCAGCAGGCCAATCAAGAGACAGCTCACGGAAACAACGGAAATTGATA
>JANZZA010000392.1 GCA_026419655.1 Armatimonadota bacterium
AACCAGTTGAAAATATCGCCGACGGCGGACTGGCCAGCCTCGATGCCGTAATAGCCCGGCAGCACTGACCCGTCCACAATCCCGCACACGCCAGGAATCTCCAGCGAATCGCCGGTCTTGGGCGCCACGGTTATGTCGCAGGTGGACGTGCCAATGATTTTCACCAGCACGCCCGGCGCCACGCCCGACCCGACTGCGCCGTAATGCGCATCGAAAGCTCCTACCGCCACAGGTATGCCCTCGGGCAGGCCCAGGCGCGCGGCCCATTCTGCGCAAAGCAGCCCGGCCTTCACGTCTGAGGCATAGGCCTTCCCGTAAAGCCGCTCGCGCAGGGCGCCTATGCGCGGGTCTAACATGCTAAGGAACTCCGCGTCCGGCAGCCCGCCCCATTCCTCGCAGTACATGGCCTTATGGCCCGCCGCGCACACCGAGCGCTTTATGTTCTCCGGCCGGGTGTCCCCAACGAGAACTGCCGGAATATAGTCGGCAAATTCCACCCAGCTATAGGCCGCGTCGAAGACTTCCGGGGCGACGTTGAGGCAATGCCAGATTTTCGAGAAGAACCATTCCGACGAGTAGGTGCCGCCCGATTTGCACAGATATGCCGGCCGGTGCTCGCGGGCGAGCTGGGTTATCCGCTCGGCCTCGTCCATCGAGGAATGGTCCTTCCATAGCCAGGCGAGGGCGTTGATGTTGTCGGCGAATTCTTCGAGGAAGGCAAGGGGTGTGCCGTCGCGCGCCACTGGAATGGGTGTGGACCCTGTGGTGTCAACGCCGATGCCGATTATGCGGTCGGCGGAAAAGCCTGGGACCTGCCAGGCAAGCGCCAGGACGCCCTTGATGCAGCCTTCCAGGCCCTCGATATAGTCGGCCGGGTGCTGGCGGGCAACGTGAGGATTAGCGGGGTCGGTGATGACGCCCTGGTCTCCGCGACTGTACTCGTGCACGTAAGTGGCGACCTCTTCGCCCGTAGCCACATCTGCTATCAGCGCTCGCACCGAATTTGTTCCGAAATCAAGCCCAAGGGCATACTTGCTCTCGGCCATGGGTTTCCCTCCGTTCTTCGAGTAGGCGCAATAAAGTTCACCAGCGTGTGGGACTTTCCTTTCGTGCTAGCCCAACTATGAATGGAGAGGAACTTACTCACGGACAGCCCCCAGAAGGGGCCTCCCTTTAGCGCCTCCCAAGACTTTTTGTTACTCGCCCCACACGACGCACGTCGAGCAAAC
>JANZZA010000401.1 GCA_026419655.1 Armatimonadota bacterium
GCGCCGGGCCGCTGCCCCCTGCTCCCTCGCCAATGCCTTCGCTCCCGCGGGTACGCTCGTGGCCTGGCTGGGGAGCCGTCCCGTCGCTACCAAAGCGCCGGCCGCCCGGCCATGGGCCTATCCGGTCGCTCCATCCGCGCCGTACACCGCGCCCGGGTCCTTCTTCGTCGCCCTGGTAGCCGCCCGTGGCGTAGCCAGGCTGGCGCGGCCCAATGCGCGATGCAGCCCCAGGGAGCCCCGCAGCGACCAGTAAGATGAGGAGGGCTAAGAGCGAGCCGCCGACAACCCATCCTGAGGAGAGCCACGGGTTCACCTTCAGGCGGCCCATCTCGGCAGATAGTCTCACTGCGCCCAGGTTCACCAGAGCCATAAGAAGGAGCGCGAAGAGGAGATAAAGGCCAGCGCACCAGTAAGCATGACGCCAGAGGGGATGCCCTGGCTCGACCAGCGCCAGGCCCCAACTGAAAACCGCAACCGCGACAGCCGTGAGAACGACCACAGCCCGCAGAGGCGTGGTCGTGCCCCGCAAGCCTCTTGCACTCGCAGCCATCCCGCCGGCGCGAAGCTCTTCTACGGCGCGCTCCAGGCGAGTACATAAGCCCGTCAGTAGCCACGCCGCCGCCCAGATGCCAGCCACAGTGAGCAAACTGAGGACCATGCCCAGGTGAGGATGGCGTCCTGCCACAACCCCCACTCCCTGGCCTCCCGTTTCCAGCACCAAGGTGGCAAAAACCACCACTCCGCCAAGCGCAAGTGCATAAGCCATCGGATGGATTTCCGAAAGACCCGGCCGGGCGGCCAGGCGGGAAAGACCAATGACGCCAACCAGCAGCCAGAAAACTACATAGCGCAGGATGGATGCCTCGCCACCGGCCACGTATTGCCTCAAGTCTATGAGGAAGTACAGGAGAGACCCAAGAAGGCCAAAAACGCAGGCCGGTATTACAAAGTCGGCAAGCCAGTCGAGGCGGGCCGGCCCGGCTGAGGAGCGCGGCGCTAATAGGTCGTGACGGCCAGTCTCGCTAGAGCGCAAGCTGCATCACCCCCTCGAGGTCGCGCACAACATGCACGCGAGTACCGGCCGACCACAGCCGCGCGGCTGCCCCACCCAATTCGCCTCCTCCGACAACGATGACGCTGGTGCAAAACCGCGCGGTCCGC
>JANZZA010000412.1 GCA_026419655.1 Armatimonadota bacterium
CAGGTTCCCGTCGTACTCAAGCTCGCGGATGTTGGCGGCCTGGAAGTAGTAGTCGTAGTCTGCGGAGGTAAGCTGGTAATTGCCGGGCGGAAGGAGTCGCAGCGTGGCGTAAGCATAGCGCGTGATGGCAATGTTGACGACGGCCCCCGGCTGGTCGTTGCAGTACGGCTGCACATCCGTCCAGCCGCCGGCAAGGTCAATGCGCACTGGTGCCCGCGCGCGGGCAACTTTATCTTGCGTCATCGCACCGGACTCCTCCCAAGTTGCTGTTCCAGCACTCCTGCCATCATTTTTGCATACTCACCTACCCCTTGACGCCAGGTTGGGCCGACACTGCCAGAAAGTTCCTGCCAGCGGTTAAGAGCAAGGGGTGCGTACCTGGGCCGCCGGGCCGAAGACGGCCACTCATCAAGACTGCAGGGCATTAGCTTGCAGGCAACCTCGGCAGCCTCCAGGGCAGCCGCCGCAACGTCATGCCACGTGGCAATCCCGCGCCCTGCAGCGTGAAGAACACCTCGCCACCCTGCCAGAGCACCACGCCAAACCATCGGAGCGAGATGGACCGTATACGTAGGGCAGCCCCACTGGTCCGCTACCACAATGAGCGGCTCGCCACGCAGCGCTTTTCGCAGCACAGCCTCGACGAAATT
Source organism: Armatimonadota bacterium (assembly GCA_026419655.1). Classification (GTDB taxonomy): domain Bacteria; phylum Armatimonadota; class Zipacnadia; order Zipacnadales; family FEN-943; genus JANZZA01. The sequence continues at coordinate 651 of JANZZA010000412.1, forward strand.
GGAGCGTCCCGGTCCGAAGAGCCATTGGGTACGCATGATGAGATGGTCATCAACCGATGCGGCCGCGAGCTCTCCGGCTAGCTTGGTCTCGCCGTATACATTTACCGGGCATGGCGCGTCCGCCTCGGCGTACGGGCGCCCCAGGCCGCCGTCGAAAACATAATCAGTGGAGATGTAAACCAGCCTGGCGCCAAGTCGGCGACACGCCCCAGCCACCAGGCGGGTGGCCAGGGCATTCACGCGCCACGCCCTAGCCGGGTCACGCTCGCAGCCATCCACGTCGGTCCAGGCAGCGGTGTGCACCACGATGTCGGGCCGGTGTGTTTCGACGGCTGCGGCAACACCCTCCGGTGTGCTGAGGTCTCCCTCGGCAATGTCAACAGCGACGACTTCCACGTCAACCGGTGCCGTAGCCACCAGTTGGCAGCCGAGCATTCCGCCTGCACCTGTGATTACCACCCTGGTCATGCTGTTACGCCCTTGGTCCTTCCGAGCACGTTTAACCTGCGGCCCGCTGCAGCCGTCAGTGGGTGAGGGCGTAGACAAGAATATTCACGCCCATACGGAAGGCCTGTTCTCGAATCTCCGGCGGGTCGTTGTGTACCTCTGGCGCTTCCCAACCGTCATTGAGGTCCGTGTTGAAAGAATAGAATAAAACCACGCGTCCTTGGTGGATGATAGCATAACCACGCGGGGGGCCGCCGTGATGTTCGTGGATTTTGGGCAGCCCTCGCGGGAACTCATACAAGCAATGATAGATTGGATGGCTATGAGGTAGCTCAGCCAGCGGCTTGTCGGGAAAGAGTTTGCGCACCTCCGGGCGAAAGTACTCATCAAGACCGTAGTTATCGTCCACGTGCAGGAACCCGCCGGAAAGCAGATACCGCCGCAGATTGCGGCGTTCGGCTTCACTGAAGGCAATGCGGCCGTGGCCCGTGGCGAAGACCACGGCGTAGTCAAAAAGACGCGGCGAGCCTGGCTCCACGATGTCAACCTGCGGAGCCAAATCCAGGCCCGCGCGGACGCGAGCCTCGCCAATCAGCCGCGGCACGGAGGTCGGATTGGCGTACCAGTCGCCCCCGCCACCGTATTTCAACCGGGCCACACGTACCGCAGCCACGCTCGGCTGGCAGCTAGCCAGCAGCCCGACCGACACCACCATCAGCCCAGCACTGGCCCTCATAGGCTTTCCACGCTGGCCCAAGCTCAACTTCACAAAGTTACAAGAACAATAACGCAAAGCTCAACCTCATGGCCTCACAAGGGCGATAGCCCAAAGCTAACGTTCACGGCCACACGCTCCTAATGATACCAGCCATCACTTTCCGTAGCAGCCTCAGCCATGATTTGCGGGGCTTATGAGTTAGCGATGGATTCTGTTTTGAGTAAGCCGGCAAGCACCAGGATGACTGCTGGTAGCTTCTCCTCGCTGAAACCCATTGGTGATCGCTATAAGCCTCGCCCCGCATAACTTTCCAGTCCGTCTCCGGCGCGAGGTTAGGCCCGTAAGTAGCGCTGCGTCTACTCTATTCGTCCGTGACATCGCGGTTTTGCAACGGTCACCTTTAAAAAGGGTCGTCCCCCGACCCCTCTTGCAGTGTTTTTTCGTCCTTGTTTCTGCCGTAGGCAACCTGCGGCGCGAAGCTTGTCTTTCTTGTCGCACCCCACCTGCCAGTGACGCCATGCGTTTTTAGCCTTCACCGTTTCACCCAGGGCGACTGCGACTCCACGAAGGCAAGTCCTTGGGGTAGGGAACGGTCTCTTTTCAACAGGCTGGCGGTAGTCCACTCTTTTCTTAGGCTTCTGGGTTTACACACTTTTGAAGGCGGGTGAGAGCTGAGGTTTACTTACCTTTGAGCGACAGCGAAGGGTCCTGTCGCCTTCTTTAGCGAGGGCGTATTCGGTTTTCTAAGGAGACTGTTGCAAAAGTTTCTGCAGCGCCTGGGAGATGCGCTCCGAGGCAAGAGGTGAGACACACGCAAGTTTATACGCGTTTGTGGCCGTGTTTAAGTCAACACGGGGTTTTGGAGAGACCACGGAAGTGATTCTCCAGGTCCTACCCTT
>JANZZA010000465.1 GCA_026419655.1 Armatimonadota bacterium
CCGTTGGTAAGCAGGATAATGGGCCTGGCGATGCGGTTGGCGAGAACTGTGCTGACCCAGGCAGCCAGCAGAAGAGCCAGCAGGGAGATGCCCAGGAAAATAGCCATGGCCTGGCGCCGCCAGTCGTCGTAGCGGTCTTTAAGCACGCCTACATACAGGATGCCTATGATTCGGCCTCCTGGGTCCCGGAGCGGTTCATATGCCGATACATACCAGTTGCCTACCACAAACGCGGGCCCAATCCATCGCTCGCCTTGACCCAGGACGCGGTCATAGACTTCTGCTGACACGCGAGTACCAATGGCACGCTCGCCGTCGGGGCCGATGACGTTGGTGGACACTCGCACATCGCCGAGGAAGATGGTGACCGTACCCAGATTCTTCCCCTTGTAAGTGGCCTCGGTGAAAACATTCGAGCGGACGAAATCCACCAGGTCGTAGTTGCGGTTGAGCATGACGCCCATGCGCACGGCCCCAACGACCCGGCCGCCAGCTTTCATAATTGGCTGGGCAGCTTCTAGCATCAGGGCTTCACGCACTTCCCTCGGACCGCCGGGTTTAGCGCGGGGTGTCTCAACCACCCGCAGATAAGCTCGCTCCGCGAGAGAGGCGTTTTCGGCAGCCAAGTGACTTATCGCGATGGTGGTGATGCCACTGGCAGCACGTTCTTGCTCCAGGGCAGCCTTCACTACGGGGCTGTCAAGGACGCTCCTGCCTTTGGCGTGGCCCCTGGCGGTTGCGATGACCGTACCCCGGGCGTCCACCACGTGGAGTATGTCCGCCCCGCACTGGCCGCGGAAGTCCTCGAGCATGGCCTCGATATCCCGAGTGCGGTCCAATGGCCACGAGGAAGCAAGCCAGCCGGCAAGGATCGCACACGCCTTTTGCTCCTCGCCAAGACGAGCTTCCAAAGTAGCCCTTGCAGTCTTGAGGCCCAAGGCCACGCGCCGTTGAGCTTCCCCGATGACCATTTTGCTCATGAGGAAACTACCAGCAGTAACAGTCAGCACGCCGCTGATGAGGGCGACAACCACGAAAGCAAGAGCAAGTTTAGTTCTTATTGGGAGGTCCAAGGCTCAATCCCATCCCCAGTTGCGCTGGCGACTGAGCCCGCACACAAAGCAGGCTGTGACGTCAGCCAGGCTCTTCTCACACCTATGCGCAATGCAGGTTATGACACGCCCATGGATTGTGAAATTTGTAACTAACCCAGGCGCACGAAAATGTTCGCTGGCCACCTCCTGCCCGGCCAGCAGACACTCTACGCACATCTGATAGATTGTCAACCTTGCAACCAGCGCAGGGATTACTGTATCTTCCAGTTGCTTACCTTCGTCAGTTCATTATGATACCCCACTGCTTGGGTGTCAATCACCCTGGTCGGTTGCCTTCGCTTTGTTGTCTGGCAACCTTATATGGAGGCCTGACGAAAACCCCAGAAGCGCGTCCGGATTTGGCGGGTGATTGCTGCAAAGGCACGTGTAGGCCTGGCTGAGACATACGAGGGGCACGGAGCTGTGCGCTCGACCTTTTTACTTGCGCCCAGTTCTTGCGGTCGCTGAGGCGTTTTTTGTAGCAGTCGCGTAAGGAAAACCTTCGGGGGGTTGTAAAGGTTCTTGGGGCAGGTTTGACATGAGGCGCTGCCGGCTGCAGAAACCTCCAAAGGAAAGTTCCTAGCGTGGCCGAACATATCTGGTGCGCGGCAATGAAGGCCCACGCCAAGACGAAGTTATTGGCCCAGCGAAAGCGAGGTGAGACCGGTGAGGTTGGCCACCGCTGCCCTTGTCAGTATCTTGTCGGTTGCTATCGGTGCCAGCCTCTTGGCCCAGGCAGACGAGTATGTCTGGATCGAGGGCGAAAACCCAACAGCGAAGAACTTTGACGCTGGCGCAGCAGGGTGGGGCAACAAACAGTTTCTTTCGCAGGAAGCCTGGCTGCATATAAACGTCGAGGCAGCCCAAGTGGAAGCCCGCTGCCCCAAAGAAGGAATTCTCCTTGGCTACGACTTCGACGTGCCCTCACCAGGCCGCTATGAGATATGGAACCGTGTGGGATTTGAGTTTGTGCGGTCGCCCTTCGACTGGCGCGTGGACAATGGGGAATGGAAAACGGCGAGTCCTCAAGACCTGACCATTGACCTAATGGAGATAGATTTCTGGGTCGAGGTGGCATGGTTAAAGCTCGGCGAAGCGGACCTCGGCCCCGGTAAGCACACTCTCCAGATCCGCCTGCAGCCCACCTACAAGGAAGAAAATGGCCGGCGCGTGCCCAATAATATCCTGTACTGTTCCGACGTTATCTGCATCTACAAGGGCGGTTTTCGGCCCAATGGCCGCCACAAACCCGACGAGGACTGGCAGACCGAAGAAGACAGGCAGGCTGCCCAGCGCGTTTTCGATGTGCCCGCCCAAGCTTCCGGACAAGCTGAGCGCATCGAGGTGCCCCTAAGCGGCCTGTGGCAGGTTTGCCGCTACGACGAAAATGGCCCTGAAGTGGAAGACCGCGACGGCCCCACCAGGACCCTTCCCGACCCTGATGAGGCCTTCTGGATGGCTATACAGGTGCCCGGCAACAAATTCCAGGTAAAGCCCGAGCTTCGCTTCTGCCACCGATTCGTTTACCGCACGCGCGTCAACGTACCGGCGGCCACGGCGGGCAGGTCTTTCTTCTTGCGGCTGCCATCCATTTGTCTCATGGCCAGCGTGTTTGTAAATGGTCAGTACTGCGGCTTCACTAAAGCTCCCTATGCCCTTTTTGATTGTGACGTGACGCGGGCCGTCCGACCGGGTCAAGTCAATGAGATAGCCGTTGTCATAAAGGACAGCTACTATGCCTTCAGCCCCAAAAAATCCGGCAAGCCTACGCGGCTGCAGTTCAACATACCCGTCTCCCTGATGGGCACGCAGAACTGGGTGAACCAGCACTTTGACTTCCCCATCGGTGCACCCGATTACGCCAGCCAGTCAGGCATCCTTGAGCCGCCAAGCCTTATCGTCGCTGGCTCCGTCTACGCAAGCGATGTCTTCATTAAGCCGTCAGTGAAAAGAAAGTCCTTGGGCCTGGAGATAACCCTTAGGAATCCCGCCGATACGCAGCGCACGGTGCAGGTGGTCAACGAAGTGGTGCCGGCCGGCGGCGAGAAGACCGAAAGAAGATTCCCGCCGCACGAGGTAAGTCTAGGGCCGGGCGAAGAGCGGACAGTTGTTTTCGAGGAGTCATGGCCCGACCCAAAGCTGTGGTGGCCCGACGAGCCGAATCTATACACCCTGGTCACGACGCTGACGCTCGACGGCCAGCCCATAGACGTACTGCGCACAACCTTCGGCTTTCGCGAATGGGACTGGAGCGGCCGCCAGTTCAAGATAAACGGCGTACCGTGGCAGTTCTGGGCCGACACGACGTATCTGGGCGGCGACCCGGACCCACACAAGGCCATCGAGTTCTGGCGGCAAAGCGGCCAGAACATGTGGCGTTTCTGGGGGCGGAAATTTGGTGGTCTCTCGCCGCGCGAGGCCCTTGACCTTATGGACCGCGAGGGCATCGTCGTCCGCAGAAGCGGCATCTTTGACGGCCAGATGGCCAATTACCTTCACCAGCTTGCCAACGGCCAGGAGCTTTTCGACAACTGGATTGTCCAGCTCAAAGCCCAGGTCCGC
>JANZZA010000635.1 GCA_026419655.1 Armatimonadota bacterium
GGCCACAACCGTGTCGGCCGCCAGTACCAGGGCATCGGGCCGCAGCCGTGCGGTGGCCAGTCCCTTGGCCCGGGCCGCTGCCAACGCCACCTGCCGTGGGGAACCGTCCGGCGCTACCTGCTTCTCCGCTTCCGGGGGCGGAGGCACTATTTCAACCCTAACCCCCGCTTGCTGCAGCAACCAGGCCCGCCGGGGAGAAGCTGATGCGAGTAGCAGAGGACGGTGATGACGTCCAGCAGGCTCTTCGGAGGAAATTTCGGAGGTCATAAGCGACCAGAACGGATGATTGAGTAAAGCAGCCACAGCCCGAAAATAGCTGCCACACCCGCATACAGGGCGCCGCCAAGGGGCGTGATACTGGCCATCGCCCGCTCGCTCGAAACGATAATGGCGGAAGACATAACGAAGGCAGCCACAACTAAGGCAAAAGCAAGGCGGTTGGCCATTACGTCGAGCCGCCGCAAGTGGTGCTCTGCGTCCTCAAGGGCCATCCGCACTCTCAGGCTCCCCGAGTTCGCCCGCGTCAGAAAACGAGAAGCCTGCTTCGGCAGCAGCGCAGCGAAGCGGCCAAGCTGGCGAGCCTGACTGCGCAGCCGACGGGCTGTAAGGCCAACAATCCCGCCGCCAAGCTCCGGCAGCGTTTCTTGAGCTACCTGGCGAAAGTCAAAGTCCGGGTCTAGCTGACGGCACAAACCTTCGGTCACTATCAGGGCACGCCCGATAGCTCCAACAGCAGCAGGCACCCTGACATGGTGTCGCAAAACTAGGCTCAGGACCTGGTCCATCGCTTCGCCCACGCGCACTTCAGAGCTGCGGATTGAAGCGTAGCGCGCGAGCATACGGTCAACGTCTTGAAAAAGAGCATCCACGTTGGTTTGCTCAGTGACGACACCAAGATCAAGAAGCTCATAAGTCAGAGCTTCCGAGTCTTGGGCCAAGAGAGCAGCCGTGATGGCGGCCATAGCGTCGCGGAGCCGGCGGCTGATGGCGTGGGCGTTGCCGCAGTCCAGCAGCACGATACCTTCGCCAGGTTGTATGAGGATATTGCCGCCGTGGGGGTCGCCATGAAAGAAACCCGCCCCGAAGACTCCGTGGACGAAAACCGTCGCGATATGGGCAGCGGCTCGCTTGAGGTCTATGCCGGCCGCTTCAAGCTCGGCGCGGTCATTCGCCCTAATGCCCTGGCACCATTCCATAGTCAAGACGCGACGGCCCGTAAAAGGCCAGTGGACGTCAGGGACCTTGGCAAAGTCGAGGCGAGATAGGGCCTCGCGCAGGCGGTCTGTGTTGTGTCCCTCGACGCGAAAATCCAACTCGTTGCGCATGTAGTAAGCGAATTCCTGGGCAACTTCCACGGCGCCGGCGCTCTGCAAAACCCTGCTGTACCGCTCGCCCACTCGCGCCGCGAACAGCAGAATCTGCAGGTCAGTGTCCACCACAGCTTCGGCATCCGGACGCTGTACCTTGACCGCCACCACTTCTCCTGTCCGCAGACGCGCCTTGTGAACCTGGGCTAGGGATGCGGCGGCGGCCGGCTCAGGTGAGAATTCAGCGAACAGTTCACCCAGCGGCCGCCCTAACTCACTTTCCACAACCCTACGGGCATCCTCGAAGGGGAAGGTTGCAACAGCGTCCTGAAGACCACGAAGCTCGGCGATGAAGTCCTTGGGAAGTAAATCGGGACGGCTGGCCAAAACCTGGCCAAGTTTCACGGCCACGGGCCCAAGCTCTTGTAAAGCCAGCCTCAGACGCGCCGGTAGGTCAAGCTCCTCAGTCTCGACGGCCTGCTTGTGGGGTATGAAGCGCCCCAGTCCGGCGTGCTGCATGGCCGGTGCGAATCCATAGCGCGCGAAAACACCCGCCACCTGGCGGGCCCTATCCAGCCAGCGGCGTGCTCCCCGCCGGGTTTTCCCAGGCCTCAACTCATCGGACAATACCAAGTTCCTCCCCACAACTCGCACAGCGGCCACCTTCGGCCAGCGATAGAATCTCAGCGTGATAACCCCGCCGCCGCACAGCCAGGGCTCCACATCTAGGACACCGGGTATTCTCGCCCTCAACGGACACGACGTTCCCCACGTAGACGAAATCTAGCTTCTCCGCCAGGATGCGCCGCGCCCGCTCAAGGGTTTCCAGCGGCGTGGGCGGTATCTGGCAGCGGTAATTGGGAAAATAGCGCGAAATGTGTACCGGCAGCTTTCGCGAAATGCCCGCAGCCCACTCGGCAAGCCGGCGAAAGTCCTCGTCGGAGTCGTTCTCGCCCGGGATGACCAGGTTAGTTATCTCGACGTGGGTGCGTCCCCAGGCGATCTCCACTGTGCGCCGTGCTGCCATGCCGACCCCCTGTGCCATCCGCCGATAGAAATCGTCGTCCATGGACTTGATGTCAACGTTCATTGCATCAACCAGCGGCAGCAGTTCTTCTAATGGTTCGACTTCCACTATACCGTTTGTTACCAGGACGTTTTTCAAGCCCCGCTCGTGAATTAGCTTGCCTGTATCGTAGACGTATTCGAACCAGATGAAAGGCTCGTTGTACGTATAAGCAATACCCAGGTTGCCCTGGCTCTCGAGCTGAGCAGCTAATTCGGCTGCGGCCACAGGCATCAGCTCCTTGGTTGGGGCCTCCTGCTGCGAAATCTCCCAGTTCTGGCAGAAGGAACAACGAAGATTGCAGCCCCAGCTACCGATGGAGAGAATAAGGCGCCCTGGATAGAAGTGAAATATGGGTTTTTTCTCAATGGGATCGAGGTTAACCGCTGTAACGCGACCATAGGTTAGAGCACGCAAGACACCCTCGTCGTTGTACCGCACGCGACACAAACCCGTGGCACCTGGCTTGATATTGCAGTGCCAAGGGCACAACCGGCAAGAAACGTTGCCGTCGCACTTTTCCCAATAGCGAGCTTCAGGAGACGTCGTTGGCATCGCCTTTCTGCTCCTCGCTGCCAGCACCAATCGAATCTTCCAGAAACGAGGGCTCGCCGTGGATTTCGTTGGCTACACGAAGGGCCGCCGAGACCTGCTGATGAGTGCCTACCACCCTCAACCATACCGCTCCTTCGGCTCCGCAGATGCCGCCCGAAGCAACGTGCACCGCCTCCACGCCGCAAAGGATCTGCAGGGCTTCGATTTCCGTGACTATGCGCCCACGAAACACCCAAAAGCGAGGCAAGGCCGTGTCAGTATGGGCCTCGTCAGCGCGGCGTGCGGCGGTGAGCAGATCGCCAGCCACAAGCTTTTCCAGTCCCACGGGAATGACCAGATGTGCCCCTCGACCATGCACGGCACCTAGTACCAACCCCAAAGTTCCGCCGCTAGGGTGGCCGATAAGGTTAGCAGCCAATCCCGCACGGTAATCGAGGGCATTGGCGCCTTTGATTACCACGTCACCAGCCTGAAGTTCCGCCAACGCCTCGGCCAGCGACACCCCATCTATTGGCTGTCCATTGCGCAAGACGATTTCAGGCACAGCGGCATCAAAGAGCTGGCCTGCGGACCAGCGAGCAGGAGTTATACGCCCAAGCACGAAGGATGATTTCCGCAAGCGCCGGCCCGTAAGCTCTTCGGCCACATAAGCACAGGTGCTTCCGCGACATACGATGACCGTACCATGAGAAAGGGCTTGCCGAACTACGTCCAGCGACGGGATGGCCTTGGCGATAAGCCGTTTACTCTCGGCCACCGTGAAGACCAGGTCGGCCCATGGCATAGCTAACACCTCGCTGGCACGGTCTACTCCTCAATGCGGTAAACTATGCGCCCGTCCACCAAAGTCATCCAAACGCTGCCATCGTGGTCCAAGATGACCAAATCGGCCTGGGCACCAACGCGGATACTGCCGATTGAGTGCTCCTCGCCGATGATCGTAGCCGGCACTAGCGATGCCATCTCTGAGCCCTCTTGGACGGAAACCCCAGCAAACTGGACGAGATTGGTGAAAGCCCGCTCCATGCCGACCGTGGCACCTGCGATCAAGGGGCTTCCGGCGTCAGCGAGATAGGCAACACCATGCTCCACTGACACAATCCGACCGTCGCGCGAGTAGACCCCGTCGGGCATGCCAGCAGCGAAAAAGTTATTGGAGACCAGGGCAACGCGGTGGGGCTGCTTGACGCGCACGAGGAGGCGGATCATGGCTGGGTGGATATGGTGACCGTCGGCGATGACCTCAGCCACAACCCGGTCATCAGTAAGCACCACGCTGGTTATTGATAAGTCCCTGTGGTGCAGTGGCGGCATGCAGTCAAAAACATGAGTAGCGACCGTGGCGCCATGAGAAATGGCCCGCCGCGCTGTGGAAAAGTCGGCTGAGGAATGACCCAGCCCGACGGTTACGCCTTGGCTACGAAGAACCTCGATTACGCCCAGGGCTCCGGGCAGCTCCGGGGCAAGGGTAAAATGTTTAATCTTGCCGTTGGCTGCGTCCAGTAGCCTATCTACTTCATCAAGCGCTGCGACGCGGAGATAATCTGGGTTGTGCGCACCCGACCGGTCTGGGCTAAGAAAAGGTCCCTCGACGTGGATTCCCATGAACTTAGCCCCGTCGGGTACACCCTCGAAGCGTCCCAGGGCCGAGACTACTTCAACCAGCCGTTCCGGAGGCGCCGACCGCGTCGTGGCCAAAAGGGCAGTCGTCCCATGGCGGGCGGCGTAACGGCATACCTCAGCGAAGGCTTCCGGCGTGCCGTCCATGAAACTTGCCCCCCCGCCGCCGTGGATGTGAATGTCAACAAACCCCGCCACCACCCGCCGCCCGAAAACACGTATCACCTCGGCCCCGCGCGGCACAGGCACGCTCTCAGGCAACCCAACAGCGGCCACGCGACCCTCCGAAATGAGGATCCGCGAAGGAACAGGCGGCGTTGCTCCGCATACAACGTAAGCATCGTCAATCAGGAGCACTCAGCATCACTGCCCTGCGCAGTATTCGTCAACGCTTCCGCCCCTGCGAGGAAGTATAACACACGCAGGCAACAGCCGCGCACCGCCTCCAGTCGTTGGGGAGCGTTTGGTTTCCTCAGGATTCTGTTTCGGTCAGGAAAAAGTCAGGC
>JANZZA010000662.1 GCA_026419655.1 Armatimonadota bacterium
TGCAGCCGATTGACGTCAACACTTTCTTCGGCTTCGACCGTTCCCGCCAGCGCGACTATCCTCTACAGGAGCTTCTCCGATTGCTGGACCACCACCGGGTCGCCCGGGCTCTAACCGTCTCTTTTAGGGGCGCCTACTACGACTTTGCCGCGGCCAATGACGACGTGCTCGCGGCCGCCAGGAGACATCCCCAGCTTATTCCGGCGGCTACCATTCATCCAGGGCGGTATCTGGGCTGTCTGGAGGAAGTGCGCCGACGCATTGACGAGGGCGTCGTGGCCTTCCGTTTTTTCCCTGACCTGCAGGGCTGGCATCCCTCGGAGCTGCATTTTTTGCGCGTGGCAGAGGCGATAGCCGTACATGGGGGACGTGTCATATTGCTCCCAGGCGGCATCGCGGGCTGGCCCACAGCTCTAGCTCGGCACCTTGGCCACCTGCCCGTCACCGTCGTCATGGTCAACGTAAGTTATGGTGTGCTTGGTGAAGCCATCGCGGCAATGGCTTACGCTCCTAACCTGGCCTGTGAGGGCACCATGTTCGACACGCCGTGGGTGTACGAGACACTCTGTCGCGAGGTGGGTCAGGACCGCATCTTTTTTGGCTCAGGCCTTCCCGCTCGCTATTTCTCCAGTGCCTACGGCATGGTTCAGCATGCGGAGTTGTCCGAGCAGCAACGTGCGGCGATTCTTTACGACAATGCCGCCAGGGTTCTTGGGTTGGGGGACTGAACAGTGACCAAGGTTGACGTCCACGGCCACTTAGGCTGGTGGTGGTTTCCCATCCCGGGGGGCGACCTGTCTACCCTGCTCTGTCTCTGCGACCGCTATGACATCCGCCATTTGCTATGTTCCTCAGCCGAGGCGATTGTGTACGACATGCGCCGGGGAAACGAGGCTCTGGCCAGGGCCATCGCTGGCCAGGACAGGATTCTCGGCTACGTGGTCTGTCATCCCAGGTTTCTGGAAGCTTCGTGCCAGGAAATGGACACGTATCTGCCGGAGAAGGAGTTTGTGGGGGTGAAGATTCATCCCTATTACGCAGCAACGCCCCTGAATCACTCGGCCATGACGGAGCTTGTTGACGAGGTGGCCAAGCGCACGAACCTTGTCCAGATACATACCTACAGTGCTGCTGACGCCGCCGCCATGGCTGACCTGGCGGCCCGGCATCCACACGTAAACTTCATCATGGCACACGCCTGCGCAGCGGATTCCTGGGCGGCTGCTGACGCCGCCACTCGCCACAGGAACCTCTACCTGGACTTCTGCTGCAGTGATGCTTCCATTGGGCGCGTTGAGTACGCTCTTGCGACCTGCGGCGCCGAGCAGATCGTCTTCGGCAGCGACATGGATTTACTTGACCCGGCTTTCACGCTGGGCATGTTTCTCGACAGCGGGGCCGACGATGCTCAACTGCAGCTAATGTTGTACGACAATGCGGCTCGGCTACTGGGGCTCCTCTGAGCGGTCCACTTCCGGGGCCGTGTCTGGGCCTGTTAGTTCCTGGCGCGTGTCCGGTCCTGTCGGCTCCTGGGACGTATCTGGGTAGTGCCGGGTACTGGAATATGTCTGGTCTTTTCGGCTTCTCAGCAGTTCTAAAGGCGGTGGGGTGGGCGGTGCAACAGCGGTACTCGGTTGTGTGCGCGGAGGTCTAGGAATGGCCGCACCTCGTATCCTTGTAGTCGGCAGTGCGAACATGGACCTTGTTGTGCGGGCGCCACGCATACCGGTGCCTGGCGAGACAGTTCTGGGCGGCTCCTTCAGTCGCGTCCGCGGAGGGAAGGGGGCCAACCAGGCGGTTGCCTGTGCACGCCTGGGCGCGGAGACCTTTATGCTGGCGCGGGTAGGCCGTGATGCCTTTGGCGACGAGTTGGTGGCCGGGCTTGAGGCTGACGGCGTACATTGCGACTACATTGCTCGCGACGATGCGCCGTCGGGCGTGGCCTTCATAGTTGTTGACGAGCGCGGCGAGAACGCGATTGTGGTTGCACCGGGAGCCAACGCTGCTCTGGTCCCAGCCGACGTGGCCCGTGTACCGGACCTGTCATCTTTCGACGCGGTTTTGTTTCAGCTGGAGGTGCCACTGGCTACCATCGAGGCTGCCCTTGACGCTGCGAGGGCTGCCGGCGTGCTGACTGTGCTCGACGCTGGCCCCCCTACTGCCTTGCCGCCCGAAATCATCGCCAAGATTAGCGTGCTCTCGCCTAATGAAACAGAAGCTGCCGCCATTCTCGGCGAGCCAGCCGGCGCAGACCTGGGGGCGGAAGAGATAGCGGCGCGTCTGATGGGGCTGGGGGCTGAGCGGGTAGTCATTAAACTGGGCGCCGAGGGGGCTGTGGCGGCGTGGCCAGGCGGACTTGAGCACGTGCCGGCCTTCCCGGTGGAGCCTGTTGACACCACGGGCGCCGGCGACGCTTTTACTGCTGCTCTTGCGGTGAGTCTCGCACGAGGAGAGGACTTGCCGAGCGCGACGAGGATAGCATGTGCTGCTGGCGCCCTGGCTACCACTGTCTTCGGTGCTGCCCCA
>JANZZA010000742.1 GCA_026419655.1 Armatimonadota bacterium
GCGGGCGACGCCAGTTCTCGACGCTGAAGGCGTATAGCGAAAGCACTTCTATCCCTATGGCAGCGCACGCGCGGACAGTCCTCTTCGTGGCTTTCCGGCCCTCGAAGTGACCCTGGATGCGGGGCAGCCCACGCTGCTGCGCCCAACGGCCATTGCCATCCATCACAATGGCAATGTGCCTGGGCAAAGAAGGCAGGCCTTGCACACGCCGCTTAAGGTCCTCAATGCCCTGGGTGTCCTGGTCGTCATGCGCGGCCATTGCCTATCTCCCACCCGGCAAGAAGAGGAAAACCCCTCCTGCACCTTGCTCTCTGGCGCAGCGCAGGTCTTGGCAGGATGCGGTCTGCCACCCAGCAGCAAGCAGTATGCTCGAGACTCACTCCACTGGTGGCGGCGGGACGACGTAGACCAGCGAGACAGACTTCTCTCCCTTTCGTCTAATGCGTACCACACGCCCACGGTTGTCTTCGACGGCGCAAGGCGGCGTGGCCTTCACTTCCTCGACGTGCCAGCCGGCTTGGGTGAGGAGCTGATGCGCTACTGGCACGGCAAGACCAATAACATCCGGCAACTCCTTAACGCTCACTCTTCCATTATCTCCTGCACCTTGCGGGCGAGGACTTCCTCGACCCGCTCTACGTACTTATCGGTGAGCTGCTGCACGCGCTTCTTGGCAGCCTCAATTTCGTCTTCGGAGACGCCACCGGCCTTCTCCAGCTTGTCGAGGTGTTCATTGGCGTCGCGGCGGATGTTGCGGATGGCTACCTTGCCGTCCTCAGCCATTCGGGTAACCAGTTTGGCCAACTCCCGGCGGCGCTCCTCGGTCAAGGGTGGTATCTGCAACCGTATGACCTTGCCGTCGCTCTGGGGGTTCAGTCCAAGGTCGGAGCCCATAATGGCGCGCTCGATGGCGGGCAGGGACGACGGATCCCACGGCGCGATGACCAGCAGCCTGGGCTCGGGTACGGAGATGGTGGCAAGCTGGTTGATGGGCAGGGTGGTGCCGTAATAGTCCACCTTGACTGGGTCGAGCAAGGCTGGGCTAGCCCGGCCTGTTCGCACGGTGGCCAGCTCGCGCTCTAAAGCCGTCACGCTGGACTTCATGTGCCGCTCAGCGTCTTGAACAATCTTCTCGATGTCCGCCATTTGCCATGCCCCCACGGCGACGGTTAGCGTAGGTTGGGATTATAGTCGTCGGCGGCGACTAAGGTTCCTATGCGCTCGCCCAGGCAACAGCGGACGATATTGCCGGGCACGCGGATGTTGAATACCACAATGGGCAAATTGTGATCCATGGCTAAAGACAGTGCTGTCGGGTCCATTACACGCAGGTTCTTCGAAAGAGCCTCCAGATAGGACAGGCGCGGGATGAGCTGGGCGCCGGGATTGGTGCGCGGGTCATCGTCGTAGACACCGTCCACATTGGTGGCCTTGAGCACCACGGCCGCGCCGGTCTCCACTGCGCGAAGGACAGCAGCGGTAGCGGTGGTGAAGAAGGGATTGCCCGTGCCTGCAGCAAAGATGACGATTCGGCCCTTTTCTATATGGCGGATGGCACGGCGGCGGATGAAGGGTTCCGCCACGGCCCTCATCTCAATGGCGGTTTGCACACGGGTCTCAAGCCCCAACCGCTCAAGGGCGTCTTGGAGAGCCAGGGCATTGATGGCCGTGGCAATCATACCAGCATAATCAGCGGTGGCACGGTCCATACCGCGCTCAGCCGCCAGATTCCCACGCCATATATTGCCGCCGCCGACCACGACCAGAGTCTCAATGCCTCGGCGCCAGACCTCCGCCAGTTCGCCGGCGATGCGTTCGAGGGTAGGGTAGTCAATGCCATAGGCCTCAGGACCTTTGAAGGCCTCTCCGCTGAGCTTAACCATTATGCGGGGCCAAGGTGGCCCACCCTCAGTCGTCAAGGCTACCCTATCTCCTCCCCTACCTGGTAGCGCACGAACCGGCGCACAGCCACTCTTTCACCTGTCTTCGCCATTAGATCGTTGAGCAGGTCTTCGATAGTTTGAGAGTCGTTACGAATGTAGGGCTGCTTGAGAAGGCAGTTTTCCTCGTAGAACTTGCGCAGGCGGCCCTCGACCATTTTGTCAACGACCTGGGGCGGTTTGCCCTCAGCCAGAGCCTGTTCTCGCAGGATTTCCCGCTCGCGCTCAAGGGCCTCTTCTGGCACGTCCTCCGGCGCGACCCAGCGGGGCCGCATGGCAGCTATCTGCATGGCCACTTCCTCGCAAAAGGTGCGAAAGTCATCAGTGCGCGCCACAAAGTCAGTCTCGCAGTTTACCTCCACCAGCACACCAACTTGCCCGCCGGCATGGATGTAGGAATGTACGAGGCCTTGCGAGGTTGCCTTAGCACCCCGCTTCGTAGCCACTCTAATGCCCTTCTTGCGCAGTATCGCCACAGCCTCTTCAAAGTTTCCCCCGGCCTCTTCCAGGGCGCGCTTGCAGTCAATCATCCCCGCCCCGGTCTGGTCATGGAGCTTCTTTACGTCAGCAGCGGATATAGCCATGGCTTACTTGTCTCCTCGCTTGTGAACTTGGTCTAGTCCTCGGTTGGCTCGTCAAAGTCAATCATGTCCACGTCAATGAACATGTCCTCAGGCATTAGCTCAACTTCGTCGTCGGCCCCGGCAGGTGCGCCTGTGGTCTCAAGCTCGGCCGGGACAGGCTCGCCGAGTTCTACAAGGTGTTGCTGGTATTCCTGGCGCCCGGCCAGCACGGCGTCGGCAATCTTAGACGCGATGAGCCGGATGGCCCGAATGGCGTCGTCGTTGCCAGGAATCACGTAGTCCACCATGGTCGGGTCACAGTTAGTATCTACTATGCCGATTATCGGTATGCCCAGGCGCCGCGCCTCTGTACATGCTATTAGCTCACGACGCACATCCACGACGAAGAGAGCGCTGGGCAGCTCGCGCAAATGCCGTATCCCGCCCAGGTAGCTGAGAAGCTTTTCCTTCTTGTGGCGCAGGGCCAGTTGTTCCTTTTTGGGCAGACGTTCCCACTCGCCGCTTTCCTCGTCGCGGATAAGCCTCTCCAGGTAGTCCACGCGGCTGCGAATGGTGCGGAAATTCGTCAGCAGCCCGCCCAGCCATCGCACCGTCACATGAGGCATCCCGCAACGCTCGGCCTGCTCGCGGACGGCGTCCTGGGCCTGCCGCTTCGTGCCGACAAACAGCACCGTTCCCCCGTCGGCCACGGCTCCTCGCACAAACTCGCAGGCCTCTTCGAGGAGCCTTAGGGTCTGGTGCAGGTCAATGATGTAGATGCCGTTGCGGTCGTGGTAGATATACTTCTTCATCTTGGGGTGCCATCGGCGCGTAAGATGGCCGAAGTGGACCCCAGCTTCCAGCAGTTCTTTCATGCTTACCAAAGCCACGTTTTCTCACCTCGCTCACGGCCCGTTGGGACGAGGCGACTACCCGGGCCGCACACCGCCCCTGGCCTATTCAGCAAAAGGGGCTGGCGTTTCCCTATTCATTTTGTCAGTCAGCGGCACCCGTGGTACAAAGCGTCCCGCCATAGCCCTCGTCTGCGTGTGGCGGGACGACTTCACGGACGCCGCTTCTTCGACGCGCGCAGGTTACCATGCCACCGCGCCGCCCGTCAAGCAAAAACCAGCGAGCGGAAGTACTCGGTTTACTCAGGATTTTGTTTCAGGTAGAAAAGGCTGAGTCCTGGAGAATCACCTTGGTGGTCTCTCCAAAACCCCGTGTTGACTTAAACACGGCCACAAAAGTCTACAGACTTGTGCGTCTCACCTGACGCCGCGGGTCTCATCTCCCAGGCACTGCAGAAATTTTTGCATCAGAATCCTTAGAAAACCGAATACTCCCCCAGCGAGCAGCACTGTCGCTTTGTATCAGAGAATGTCTCGCCGCCTCCCAGCGGGCAGAACACAAGAAGACTCGAGAAATTTTCTCGTGGGGTGCTTCTCTCGAAAAGCGTCG
>JANZZA010000663.1 GCA_026419655.1 Armatimonadota bacterium
GCACTGTTGCACGGGGCTTTCACAGAAGCTACTGCAAAGGCGGCGGGCGGGGCTTCGGTGGTGGTGGACAGTGTGAAGGGCTTCGCCGACGCGAGGTCGCACAAGGGAAAACTTGCAATAAGTGAAACGCATGCGGCCCCGGCAGCGACTTATACATTGGGAGAAGCGTCCCGTGTGCACGTGGGGTGGTGGTAGGGTCCAGGGCCCGCCGTGTACCGGCGGAAGGCGTACGGGAAGCAGAGGCGGCAGGGGCACAGGGGACCCTGATGACCGTAAATGAGCAAGCCTTCTTGCAGGACCTGCAATAAGAGGTATCATGAACACGGCGACAGTTCACAGTCGCCTGGCAAAACTCAAGGGAGGTGAGTGAAGTGCGTTTTGCCAAGGTGTGGGTTGTTGTTCCGATGGCGCTGCTGGTAGCCACGGCAGTACTGGGGCAGGACGAGATAGCAGAAGAACCTGAGACTGCTCCAGCGGAAGAAGGCTGTTACGTAGCCAGCAGCATGCACGTTGATGGCGTCCGGTGGGCAACCGTGTCGCGCTTGGGGGTACATCTCTTTGGCATCCCCGTAGGAGCGGGCGGAATGACAGCAGACCAGCGGGCCCAGGTCATAGTGAACAGCCGGCTAAACGTTCTTTATGCCAAGGGCGTGCTGGACAAGCCCAGCAATATCAAGGTCGGGACCATGCACGGCGAGGTCGTAATATTCGTCTATAACCCTGACAACGTCGGCGGGCTCGGCCGCAAAACCCTCATCCTTACGATTGACCGCAACTACGAGCGCTTTTTGCGCTGCAGCCGCTGGGATATCGCCTTCTTCTGGCGCGACCTGATGCGACTGTGGTCTACCGTCGGGCTGATGAAGGACGTGTCGAAGCTGAGTGACCCCGCCGGTCGGCCGCTTGATCCGGAGCACACCTGGCATCGGGTCCCACGCGGTTACGCAGCCAGGTACGGCCACTGAGTGAGGGGCGTCGGCGGTTTTTGCGAGACGTCAGGTAAGCTCGGGCGCGGTCCCCGGCTTACCGGGGAGCTGGGGGTCGCGCCCAGGCGAGGCAAGGATAAATGTGCGGCGCCGTAATGACCACAACGCTTACCACAGCAGGTAGCCAGCATCCTGCGCGGGTGCGCGCGCTACCCTGCAGTGGGGCGGCCCATCGTGGACGTCAAGCACAGGCGCCGCTGTTTTCTCAGCAAGCACCACGCAACCAGGCAGCAATAAAGGACTTCCCAGGCAAGGCCCTCTGGTGCTTTGCATCGAGAAAGTCACTCGGTGGCAAACGTGGCCCAGATACGTTAGCAATGCCCCGCGGACTGGTGGGACTGTTTTCCGTTGTCGGCTCAATCTTCTCGCGCTGGTCACAAGACACCAGGAATATCACACTGGTCCGGCAGGCGTTGCGGCGACCTGGTGCGTATGTTATAAGTTTCATGGGAGGGGTGGTGGGTTCTTGGCGTGGGGCAGTCCCCCGGGAGCTGAAGCGCACTGGCTCCAGGGCGGCACCAGGCGCGCGAGGACTTTGCATGGATCCCACAGCTCCTCATGTGGCACTCGCACTTGTAGAACGCGCGAGGGCTGGCGATCGAGCGGCCTTTGACCAGCTCCTTCACCGCTTTCATGGCGTAGTACGCCAGATTGTGCTTGCCACCTTTCCGCGGTGCGGCGACGAGCTGCGCGACATCATCCAGGAGGTTTGGGTAGCGGCATGGGTTGGACTGCCCCGGTTGCGAGAAGCCTGTAAATTCGAGCAATGGCTCGCAACAATAGCTCAGCACAAGGCACAAGGCGCCGCGAGGAGGCAGTGTGCCAGGCTGGGCCGGACCGTTGAGTTCACACCCACAGGCGATGGCGACCCGGCGCCAACAGGCGACTTAACCTCCCTCGCCGATGTCACACAAGTGCCGGCCACCGACCCTTACCTGCGCCAGTGGGCCCTCGATGCCCTCTCAAGGCTACCGCAGGCGCACCGTCTCGTTTTCTGGCTCAAGGTTCTCGCAAACCCGCCCCTCGATTTCCAGGATATTTCCAGGCTCCTGGGCAAAAAAGAAGTGACTGTGCGGGTATGGTTCTGCAGAGCCTGCAAAAAGCTCCGGGAGATGTGGCCCCATGACACTCCGTAATAGAGACTGCAGCGAAAATAAGAGCCGACAGCCCCGCGCAGGGCACACAAAGGCCCAGAAATGTTTGTCTGCTGACCGGTTCTTTGAGAACCTTGCTGGTGCTGAACTCTCTCCGTACGAGAAAGAACATATCGAGCAATGCGAGAAGTGCAGGACAGAGAAAGAAACAATGAGAGCACTGTACCGGTCCCTGGCAGCGGCCGTTGATGAACTCAACTCTGCGGCGGCTGATTTGTCGGCTGAGGAAGTAGCAGACGCAGTTAGGAAGCGGATCGAAGAGCGCCCACGTGCGGCTCAGATGAGTTTCACCGGCTGGCTCTCCTCGCCCGTGCCCGCCTGGGCGGTGGTGGTGCTCTTGCTCATGTTCCCCCTGGCCTGGAGCGTCTGGCGAGTGCCGCCGGTGGAGGTTGGAGTGGAAAAGGGCGCCCCATCGCAGACCGCCCCAGCCGTCGTGCCCGGACCGATTAACCGCGGACTGGACCTGACGCCGATGCCCTCTCGGGAAAGCGTCGCCCCTTCTGCCCGTGCTATGCCTGTGCTGGCCGACCAGCCTGCCGACACCGAAGCCCTGGCCACTTCCGGGCTTGATGCCCTTCAGCTATTCGAAATGCTTTACGGGGCCGACGCCACGGAAACGGGGGAGCTGGTCGCGGTCGCCAGATTACTCGAAGCTTATTACAAGAAGCATCCTGAAGACCTTTCGGTGCGCGTGAAGCTGGTTGCGGTCTATACAACGCTCACGCAGCGCCCTGACGTGGAACAGTACGGCCTGACGCGGGCTGAAGTGAGGCAGAAACTCCAGGACCACCGGAGCGCTGTAGAAAAGAAAATGCCAGGGCTGTTGCGCCCTTGAGCCGGTATGAGGACGCGGGAGACAGGGTGGCGAGGATCAAAGCTGGGCCTAATAGTGTGGGGCGCAGTGTCGTGGCTGTGGACCTGGTGCACAGCCTGTGAGAGTCAGGCCAGCCAGTGGGCGGTGGTGGTGGGTGTTGGGCGTCATCCCGTGGCCGAGTGGCGATTATGCGCGCCGCTCAATGACATTATCCTCATGCGGGACCTGTGTTTGCGCTGGGGCGTTTCGCAGGGAAACCTGATAACCCTCACCGACCGGAAAGCCACCCGTGGCGCTGTACTCGGGGCCTTCAAGGCCCTCGCAAAGAAAGCCACCTGCGCGGACACCGTAATCTTTTACTTTTCCGGCCACGGTGTGCAGGTGGCTGATGTTTTCGGGCCGGCCAGGTGGCGCGGCGATGAGGCCCGGCGCGCTTACGCCGACCTGGACGACGAAGCCCTGGTGCTCGCGGATAGCGTCCCTGGCAATCCTGGCTCTTTCCTCGTAGACGACGAACTCGCAGAGGCCTTTGAGCCCTTCCTTGATAAAAAGGTTGCCCTCTGGTGCATTTTGGACTGTTGTTTCGCCTATGACGGAACCAAGGCCGTCGTGCCCTGGGCGGGGTCAGTCAAGACTCTGGCCGGCGCTCCCGGCTTCGAGGAAGCAATCCAGGGTGACCAGCAGGCGGGAGGGGAAACGAGTAAGCCCGCCAACGTGCTCGACCTGGGCTGTGACATCCTGGTGGCCGCCTGCAGCCCCGAGCAGGCGGTACGCGAGGTCTGGTGGCTGGTTAAGGGGCACCGGGTTGCTATTTCCCCATTGACCTTCGCTCTGTGGGAGGCGGCAACAGTTGCCAGCAGTTGGACCGACCTGTCACGCAACCTTCAGCAAGCTCACAGGAGACTGGGCCTGTGGTGGCGGCCATGCGTGAGCATAGGCAGAGCTTCCTGGCTACCCTGCAAATTTGTTGACACTTCACCTCTTACCTTGTACGATAAATCGGGCGGCAGGATAACAGCTTCACGGGCGGAATTACTTGCCTGCATCCGGCGGAAATCCTTCAGCGCGCAAGGGAGTGGGACGACCTTCTCGGGCAGGTGAAGCCTATCTCGTTGACGCACCTCACCAGGCACAAAGCGCAAGCTGGCTGACCGCAAGCCTTGGGCGAGTGAGGGTGTGGTGGTCTACCTGGGGACGAGTGACGGTATCTAGCTGGTCATGCTTGGGCGAAAGGAGGTGATGGACGGGAAGGGCAAGAGCACGGGTAGATGGCCCGATTGAATGCTTCAGGGGAGAAGCCCTGGGCAAAACACAAAAATGACTCTCAACAAGAGGAGGGAGCAAAGTGAGAACTGCATTGCTTGTTTGCCTGGTGTGCATTGTTGGCACACTGCTGGTGCCGGCGGCGCTTGCCCAGGAGCGCGTTATCGCCATGGAAAAGGGAAAGACGATGCTGCAGGGAGCCGGAGCTTACCTTTTCGACGATAGCTCGTGGATGTTGCAACTGCAGTACTCGAAGTTCGTGACGGATCAGACCGCTCTGGGCATAAGTGGCATGATAAGCCACCAGGACGAGTGGGGAACGGACGGGCTTCTGATGGTCCGAGTTGACCAGCACCTCTACAACAAGGACCGGCCCAGCCGGACCGTACCCTATGTGGCCGCAATGGCTGCCCGCTCCTTTGGCCTGGGAAGCGCAACAGGCTTCGGCCTCGCAGGCGGGGTAAAGTTCTTCTATCGCGAAAACTCCTTCGTTGCGCCGGAGTTCGACGTTTTCAGATTCTCCGGCGAAACCCAGAAGTTCCTTCTGATCACCTTCGGCACCTTGTTCTGAGCCGAGGGGCGCCTTGGTGTGCGGCGAGACGAGTCTCGTAGCTGGGCGGGGCACCGCCCTGGTGCCCCGCCAGCCCCTGCTGAGGCCGACCGGGCCGTCTTCCATGGTGCTGAGGAGGTGAGATGGACGTGACCACGCCACCCGCAGTACGAAGGACAAGGACCGCGTGGGTCATGGCCC
>JANZZA010000066.1 GCA_026419655.1 Armatimonadota bacterium
GAGATGTGTATAAGAGACAGAACCAAGGGAGCGGACGATCATTTGCAGCAAAATGGGCAGGTCCTGGCCGCCGCCCAGGGTGCCGTAGACGAGTTGTCCGAAGATGCCGCCGAGGGCGCCGCCCAGAAGCCCAATGAGCAGGCCAAGGCCCGCGCCGCGAAGAGCTTTTCGCACGTCGGCGGAAGTGATTCCTTAACCCGAGCCGATGGCTGCGGCTATGCAGGCACCCATCCCGCCGCCATAGGCCGCCATGGCCCGCAGCACCTCGCCCAAATGCTGGCGCACTGCCTCGTCGTTCTCAAAGGGCTCCAGGATGCCCCAGGCCAGAAACCCGCCCAGGCCTCCCGCCAGAGCCAGGGGTAACACGTTAAAGGCTGCCGAGAGTACCGCCTCGGTTACCGGCGGGCGCTTCTTGGCCTTGGGCACCTCCAGACCAGGCGTATAGACAACCGGGCCGGTCAGGGGCTGGCCCGGCTTTGGCGCCGGCGTTGTGGGCGCGGCATCCACGTCCTCAAGGTCCGCAGTCTCGATGCTCAGGATTCCATCCTGCGGCTGTTGCGGGACGGGCACCGGTGGAAGCGGCTCAGCCTCCAGGTCCTCAGCCGAGATGTCGAGAACCTCTTCAGAAGGTTCCTCTTTGTGGCCCTCGTCGCTCTGCATAGGCTTTCGTGGGCGGCAACCTAAGCGTCAGAGCCCCGTGCCACCCGTGTACTCAGCCACCACGTAAGTCCAGAGAACAATCGCCAGGATTACCCCGACCCCTACTACGATGGCCCCTATCGCCCGACCACTGGCAGCCCCTGAGCGCACTCCGAGTACCTTCATGCGGGCCAGCACCCAGATTGCCAACGGCACGGCTACAAAGGATAGTATCCCACAGCAAAACGGGCTGAGCAAGCTAAGAGTGAGGGCGGTGGTGGCACTGGCCTCCAACCGTGCGGTCATGGCAACTCTGTCGGGCGGCAGCAACGGCCCGCGCGGGACGTAGCCCGGCCTGGGCCCCTGAAGCGGCGCGGCCGTTCCTGCCGCCACAGCTTCCGGCGGCCGCGATTCTGGCGACAGGCGGCACGCGTATGTGGTGCACCCTCCGTTCTCTTGCCAGCAGTCCGTATGGTGCGCCACGCGACAAGCCGGGCACACCACCATCTGCTCGTTGACCTTCAGCGGAAACCGACAGTAGGGACAGGTCTTGCCAAGGTGCTCTTCGTCAACGGGAGCGGGGCACACAGCCGTGGCTGGCGTAGGGTGGACCACAGACGGCTGAGGCAGCCCTGAGACTGGGCCGCGCGGCGCAGGCTCTGGTTCCACCTCCACTACAAGCACGTCATCCTGAGAGTGGGACACGGGTGCAGCGGGCGGCCCATAAGACCCCCCGGGCTGCTGAGATGACGGGACGGTTGGTCCTGGCTCGCCTGTGTCCGGACCTATAATCCGGCGGCCGCAGTGCGGGCAGAAGGGCCCCTGCAGCGTAAAGGTTCCCCCGCAGAAGGGACACCTCATTCAGCTCTCCACCCCGGGGTTTTTCTAGCGTGACTGTTGCAAAAACTTCTTTCCACGGGAGAGTCGCTCCCGCCCAGTATAACTTGCCGGCATAAATCTGTGCCGTTCACGGACCGGGAGCTGCGTCCAGGTGAATTCTGCAACAGCCTCTTAGCAAAGCTCGATGTCCAGGTCGTCAGAGGGCTTCGGCGCCTCAGCCCGCTGTTCCTCGTCAGCTTCCACATCGGCCACCGCCTGGTCCTTCGAGGGCTCCAGCTCAAGGTCAATGTCCAGGTCCGGCTGATACAGGTCAATCTTGCCCACCGGGAAAAGCTCACTATGCGCTGTGGCCCACATCGCCGCCACGGGATTTAGCGGGCTCTTGGGATTGTAGTTCTGGTACTGAATCATTTGGCCGATGTGGATGATGATATCCACCAGCGTCTCGCCTGCCGCCCAGTAATCATCAATGCAGATATATGACCCGATGTTTGGGTGAAAGATGGGCGTTTCCATTACGCACTTGGGTTTCTCGCGAGGATAGTCGCGGTGCAGGTAAATGCGGGCGCGGTGTTCATGAGCCACATACGGGCGCTGAGTGGCCTGGTCGAGGACAACCCCAGGGACGCGATATATCACCTCATAAGCCTCGGGTGGATTGCCGTACAGGGGCTTCACCTCAACGTACGGATGACCCGCAAATTCCTCAGTCACCGACTGGTAATCAGCGTAAAGGCGGCGCAATCTGGGTGAACCCGACATCAACCATCACCATTAAGACAATAGTTCGTGCCCCAACTTGCAGCCACGTCACGGCCCCGGCTGAGCTGACGTGGCCGGTTTGGGCGGCGGCATTAAAGCTTCGCGGGCCGGCACCCAGACGGCGTCGCCCGCAGCCGGTCGTCGCCCTCGCTCTGAAGCCAGCGTATTAATGGCTCGCAATACCTCACCAAGTTCTCTCCGGCCATAGGCATCCTCGGCAATCTTCTCGAAAGAATCGCCTTCCTTCCACACGACCCACTCGCCGGGGGTAGCTTGTGCCACTGCTGGCCCCTGGCGAAGAGCCCCGACCTCGGCGCGAAGCGTTGCGACTTCGCCCTGCAGCGCTGAGACCCCACGGCGGAGCGTCTGGACATCCTCGCGTATGTCCCGCACGCGGCTCAGCCGGCCCAGGCTGGCGGTCTGCATAACCACGATGATGAAAAGGGCGATGGCGACGCCCCACCCCAGCCACCACGCGCGAGAACGTGCCGACGTGGCCCCCGCGTCCGCCCGCGCAGTCGTCAAAGCCTCATCTGTCGGGCGGAAAAGCTGCAGGGGTGGGGCAATATGGTCGTGGGGCATCCGGACAATTTCGCCACCTCCCCACCCAAAGCAGCCCACTTCGTTGCGCACTGGATCAATGACCACTGCCACCTGCCACGGCGCGCTAAAGAAGTTCTCCTGGATAAACGTGTCGTGGGCGCTCAGGAACACGCCGTGGTTGGGATGGCTGTGATACCACCCGACGATGACCCGGCCGGCATACTGCTCGTCAAGAAGGCGGTGCCAGTGCTCCCACGAGTCGGCCGTGAAGGTAATATGCACGGCGCTGGCCTGGGCTTCGCGGGCTGGGAGGGCAACCTCCACCGTCACCACCGTCGGGTCGCCCTCGTTAACCCTGCCAATGAGAACCCCACCCACCTCCTGCGAAGGGGCCGAAAGTGCATGGCCCCACATGGCTTCCTGCACATCGTAAGGAATGAGAACGATGGGCTGCTTGCCGGCGGCAGCCGGCGACTTGCCACCAGCCGACGGGAGCAACTTCACGTCCTCGACAGATGGCTCTTCCTCAAAACCGTCAAGCTCGTTACTCATGGGCCGCCCTCCCCACTCCGCAGCCGGCAAGCTTGCCGAGAGCCTCGTCACGGTCCCCAGCCAGCAGGCAGGGCTGAAGATTCATGCCGGCGCGGAAGGTGACAATGTCGTACGGCGGCAGGCCCAGCTCGGCAAGCGTAAAGTCCAGAAAGTCCTCGTGGCCATAAAGAGCGTGAAACAGCTCCGGGTCGCGCACCTGGCCGCAGGACGGGCAGCGTGCTTCTGTCTCGGTGATCTGGCTAAGCCGGCCGAAGCGGCGCTCAAAAGTCCCGCAGGGCAGGCATCGCAGGCCGGTGACAAGCTCACGCTCAAGGTCAACCACGGCGTCCGGGCCAAGCCGTTCTCGAGCCATATAGAGAAGCTCGCGCGCCGTCGTGTCCCGGATGCCCCGGTCTAGACGCACAACGGAATCGAAAGTAAAGTGCGCCGGGCAGTCTCTGCGCCACTGGTATTCCACCACGTAGGAGTCGTGATTCACGCCGTTAAAGATAAAGCCCTTGCCAGCCAGCACGGGCAGGCCGCGGTCCCGATGGAGCCACTTCACGGCCTCTTGGACCTGGATGGCAGCAATCACGGACGCCGTGGTGGGAGTGGTGGGAACCTTCCCCTCGAGAAGGTCGTCCCGGCTAAGCAGGGCGCAGGACCGCCTGATGCTCAGCAGGCGATAGTCAAGCTCCGACATGGTGCACTCATAGCAGGGGCCGTCGGGGGGCACGAACATCCGCGCCACGCCCTGAATCACCTCGATGGCCCCATCAATCCAGGGCTTGCCGACGCGCCAGGCAAAGCCATTGATTGCCACACGGGCCTCACGGTTGTCCAGGGCTCCGAAAATCAGGTCCATCTCGGCGAAGACGCCCAGACCAATATCGTGAACGACATTGGCCACGGCCGGCTGGACGCGCACGTCAGGATTGATGTCCTCAGCCATGGCGGCACCAGCTACCGCCTTTGGCCGGCCGATGTCCGAGGCACGAAACAAGACCGACCGCGTGAGATTCGTGTCCTCGATGGTATCCAGGTCAATCAAGAAGATGCCGCCTACACCCAACAAGGCGAGGTTCTTGACAATCTCGTTGCCCAGGGCGCCCGCTCCAACCACCATCACCCGGGCACGACGAAGGCGCTCCTGGTCCCACCAGTGGATGAGACGCAGGCGGCTGTAGCGGTCTTCGGCGGCCGTC
This sequence comes from Armatimonadota bacterium, assembly GCA_026419655.1. GTDB lineage: Bacteria > Armatimonadota > Zipacnadia > Zipacnadales > FEN-943 > JANZZA01. The sequence continues at coordinate 4,521 of JANZZA010000066.1, forward strand.
AGGTCAAGCACATCGTTGAGAGGCCCGACGGTGTCCTGCGCGGCCACTAAACAACCACCCTGCCAGCGGTTATCTCCGGCTGCAGTCGCAGCACGTCGCCGTCCTTCACCCCGGCCTCGGCCAGAGTCTGCTCGTCGGCAAGCTGCTTGCCCGACTGCTTATGGTGAAACTTATAGCTCAAGGGCTGACCATCGGGACCAACGGTAGGAAGATTCATAAGTTGCAGTAGCTTGGCAATGATGCGGCGCACGGCAGCGTCGTCGGGAAGACTTGCCTTCTGCTCCTTGCTGCCAGTGGCGTCCATAATCGTGACGGTCACCTTGCCCATAGCTTATCCTCCTCGCCAGGCCGCGACGGCCAGCTAGTATAGTTGAATGTCTATGTCCGACAGGTCTTCCTGTTGGGCGGCGGGCGGGCCTGAGGGCCGCCGTGGCGCGGCCTACAAGGCCAAACGGCGAACCGTTGCCCTAGCCGCCAAAGAGCCGGCCAGAACGCCCCCCACTAGGCTCACAACGAGCGACACGCCCACCACCGTCCACAGCACCGACAGAGGAGTGGGTGCCTCCTCTTCGCTCTCAACGGGCACGGGCCTCTCCTTGCCTGGCGCCGTTTCCCCGGACGGTTTTTCCGGCTCCGTTGGGCCAAAAGAAACGCTGTAGCCAACCTTGTTTCCGTCGAGGAACTTACAGATTTCCTCCGCCGGTATGGCAAACCCAACCTTTTCCGCGCCGGCGGCGACCATTGTGTTCATGCCTATAAC
>JANZZA010000666.1 GCA_026419655.1 Armatimonadota bacterium
TTAATCGCAGCAAAACCAGCCGGTGCGGCTTGGGCGATGAGGAATGGTTAGCCGGAGGGCAATAAGAGCTTATCTGCTGGCGACGGGCCTTGCGGCTGGCCTGGCCCAGGTAGTGTTGTTTCGCGAGCTTCTGGTGGTGGCGACGGGCACGGAGCTGGTAATCGGCCTGGTGCTGGCGGTGTGGCTTGCGGGAGCGGCGGCAGGAAGTTGGTGGGCCGATAGGGGTGCGCCTAATCCCATAGCCCTTGCACGGCGGGGCTGGCGGTTGGCATGGCTCGGCGCACCGGCACTGGGCTTCGGGGTACTCGCCCTGCGGGCGGCCAGGCTGGCATTCTTCTTCGTCCCCAACACCATCGCAAATTTTTTTCCACCAGAAAGCAAGCCGGCCTATCTGTTCAGCCGGCTAGTAGCCATCCAGCTTGGCGAGACCCTGGGACTTGGGCACATTCTGTTTCTATCCCTGGTGGCGATACTGCCGGCTGCTATGGTCTGCGGCGCTCAGTTTGTCACGGGAGCACGGCTGCTTGGCCGGCGCTGGGCAGGAGTCGCCTATGCCCTTGACGCCCTTGGTCACCTCGCAGGGGGAGTAGCTCTGGCCCTCACGGTGACCGCCTTCCTTGACGCCCTCCTGGTGGCGGCCGCCTGTGCACCGCTGTATGCGGTGGTAGCCTACGCTCTACTGTCGCAGCCCCGGCAATGGGCACTGCCTCGAGCGGCCTTCGGGGCGGGGGCACTGACGATTGCTCTTGTCGTCCTCTCGCCTGCCTCCCGGACCTGGCGGTGGCCGCAGCAAACTGTGCTCGAGGAAAGGACCTCCGTTTATGGTCTGGTAACCGTCGCCCGCCAGGCCGGGGGCGGCGCCTACTTCTTCGAAAACGGCATCCCATCAGGCGAATCACCACCGACCCCGCGCATGGAAGTGCTGGTCAACTTTGCTCTCGCCCAGGTGTCAAAGCTGAAGAAGGTCCTACTGGTGGGCGGGGGCGTCAGCGGTGGGCTCTCGGAGGTCCTCAAACACGACCCAGAACAGGTGGATTACCTCGAATTTGACCCCGTGTTCCTGGCACTGGGGCGAAGGTGGGCCGTTGAGGCTGACCGAAAAGCCCTGGCCGACCCGCGCGTCCGGGCCATAGCCATGGACCCACGGCTATTCCTTGGGCAAGGGAACTGGGGCTACGACGCCATTATCCTGGCGATGCCTGCGCCAACCACGGCCCTAATCAATCGTTTTTTCACTCGCGAGTGGTTTGCACAATGTCGCCAAGCTCTAGCCCAGGGCGGCGTGGTGGCATACTCTCTCCCGTACAGCCAGGTCTACCGCAGCGACGCTCTCGAGATGCTCGACGCGACAGTCGTGGCAGCGACACGCTCGGGCATCCCGCAAAAGGAACTCGTCTTCCTGGCAGGCGAGGAGCTTGTGGTGGCGGCGGCCGAGGGCACCGCGCTGGCGACGAGCCCGGAGCGTGTTATCGCACGGCTGGCACAGCGGGGAGTAGATGCCCCCTACCTGCAGGCCTACATTTGGGACTGGATGGACCCGCAAAACCTCGCACCTGCGCAGCATCTGCTTGCTGGCCCGCGCGCCGCCGAGAACAGTGACTTGCGGCCTATTGGAGCACTGTTGGGGACCGTTTACTGGCTGGCCCAGGTCACTCCTACCGCCGCGGCGCTTGTCATGCCCCTGCTGCGGTTGCCCGGCCCCGGTGCTACGGCCCTGGCTTTGCTGCTCGCCGCGCCGGCTGTGATAGGACTGGCGATTATGGTCATCCGACGGCGAGCCTCCCCTGGCGCTCTGCCCCTCATGTTGGCCGTCGGCATGACGGGCATGGCCCACGAAACGGCTCTGCTGATGCTCCTTCAGACCCGCCACGGATACGTTTACGGACTGGTTGGCGTACTTGTGGGCGCCTTTATGCTGGGTGTGGCGCTGGCCGCGTGGTATGTAGAAGCCCGTGGAATCAGAGTGGCAGGGGGACTTGCGTTGGGCGGCACGACGATGGTGGTGTGCGGCGCACTGATTGTCGCAGTCGCTGCCAGCAACATCCCTGTTGGCTGGCTAGGGTTCACGCTATTGGCACTGGCCTCAGGAGTGGCCGTCGGAGCAGTTTTTCCGTCGGTGGTGGATGCTGCTCGGCACGCCGGACGTGGACGGGTTGGCGCAGTCTACGCCGCCGACCTGCTGGGCGGAGTGCTGGCGGCGCTCACCGTGCCTGCGCTAATTGTGCCAATCGCAGGCATAGTACCAACAATCGGCGCATCAACGGCGGCCACGGCAGTCTTTGCAGCAGTCATGGCCCTTGCCTTGCGGACAAGGACCTGACGGTCTCGGCGACAACGGCCACAGGTCCCAGGGCACCCGTGGCACGCAGCCAAAGGTACTGACGCCAGGCGGCCAAGAAATTCCTGTCGTGGAATCTTTTCGAACCAGGCCTTCTCCGGCAGAGCAGACACTTGCTGGTGGCTCTGCTGCTTTTGGCACCTGCACGGGGGGCGTGCGCGGTGGAAACAACGCGAGAAAGTCTGACAAGGGGGTCCGGGCGACAACCCCTTTCAAAGAGTAGCCCTGCGCTCACGCCTGCAGTGCAAGAACTTTCGGAAGGGGGTGTGGGGGAGAACCCTTTTCAAAGAGATATCATGGGCCGGAGCCTGTAAACTTACGCTAGCGAACCGGTGTTACACCGGCCAAGCATAAGAAAAGGAGGTC
>JANZZA010000222.1 GCA_026419655.1 Armatimonadota bacterium
CAGAATTAGGCCAGACGTAAGGAGCCATCCAGCCTTGCCCGGACGAAGAGCTTCGCCCGAAGCTTCTGCCGTGTCCGAAGAAACCATTCCGGACCAGGCCCGCACCCAGACAGCCCTCGCGGCTAGCAGGTCAAGGACGCCAAAGGCTACTATGCCACCTATCATCTGCTCGCCGACAAAGCGGCGCACTGGATAGGCCTGGACGTTGGGCATCGGCATGCCCAGGGCTGACCCGATAACCTGCTGAGCCAGGAAGAAGAAATAGAAAACCCAAAGGCTCAAAGATAAGTCGCTGGGGAGAATGTAGGCCAGGCCTATTATGCTGAACAAAATCCGTATCCAGAACGGAGAAAGAGCGCTCCAGGGCCGAGAAGCTACGTAGGGGTCAAGACTTATCAGGTACACCTGTATCTGCGGGATTACTGGAAAGTAAAAGTGAAGACCGTTGATTGTGTGGATGAGGAAGGGCACTGCGAAAAAGCCCCACATGACGCGGTTGGTGAGAAGGAAAGGCCACAACGCTTTGTGGCCTGAGTACTCGACAAGCTGGCCAGGAAGCTCCATCAGCGGAAAGACGAGTTTTTCTTCCTGTACCCAGCGCCGCCGGAGCAGGGCACAAAGAGCAAAATAGCAGCAGAAAAGCGCTGCGGCCAGGACGGTCATTGAAGCAAGAGGAACCGCCCACTCCCCCCAGGGAATCCGCTCGCCTGGGCGCAGACCTTCATACAGGCGGCGGATGGCGTAGTCGCTGCGCGGATGCATCCAGGCGGGAAGATGCGGCAACAAGATCTCGGCGTACTTGTTCTCTGGCGTGGCAAAGTAGAATGGCCCCGCGAGATAAGGGATCAGCAACCCCGTCCAGCCAAAAGACGGCAAGCCAGCCGCCACCAGCATGCAGCAGTAGATAACCAAAAGCTCAGCAGGCGCCAGACCATGCCCCAGCCGGCGCAAAACGCTGTTCACTACGGCCACAAGCACCAGCAGCAAAGCGAAAGCGCTTATCGGAAAAGACGTGAGGCCAATCCAGGTCCCCTTTACAACGAGGTCGCAATAGGGCGTGATCAGCCCAAGCAGGAGACTAAGCAGCAAGCCAAGAGCAACGGCCCGCGGGGTCATGGCTGGCGGCTGGCGGACATCGTTGCTAGGCAGGTTCCCGCGGCGGCGAAAGATTCCTGCGACCAGAGCGACGCTCCACAAAAAGCAGCAGACAGAGTGTATTGGCCGGAGCACCATGGGCCGGATATACTTGACTTGCTGCAAAGGGAAGCGGCGCAGTATGAGACAGGCATTGCGGAACCTCTGGGTCTATCTGCTTTTGGTCGGTCTTATCGGCCTGGGATGCGGCCTGAGACAGGGCCAGCAGCGGTCCGTGCGGCAGTGGGCGGACACCCTTTGCACGTCATGCATCGGCCTGACAGACCGGGGGAGCCATTAGTGGAAACGCTGCGAGGGCGGCCTGAAGATACCACTCCTGCGCCGCGCTGGCTGTACTCGCGCTTCTGGGTGCAGTTGCTGGCGACGATAGTAGCAAACAACGGCTTGCTGCAGACAACGAAGGCCGTGTGCTGGCCTGGCCTGAACTGCTGGGCCTGTCCTACGGCTGCGTTCGCGTGTCCCATAGGTGCGATACAAAACGCTCTTGGTGCGTGGCGGTGGCGTCTGGCCGCTGGGGTATCGCTGGGCGCCCTGGCTGCGCTGCCGTGGTACGTAATCGGCGGCCTGGTGGCCTTCGGCGCGGTCTTTGGGCGCATGGCCTGCGGGTGGCTTTGTCCTTTCGGATGGTTCCAAGAGCTTGTGGGGCGGCTGTCGAAAACAAAGATTAAGCTG
>JANZZA010000316.1 GCA_026419655.1 Armatimonadota bacterium
GTCGGCCTTCACGGGCCAGGCGGCGGTTGGTGGTTTCGCCGGGGCCTCAGTGCTCCTGGCTGCCCGCTATGGAGTAGCGCGGGGGCTTTTCTCCAATGAGTCGGGCCTTGGTTCAGCGCCCATTGTGGCCGCGGCTGCCCAAACGCGAAATCCTGTGCGCCAGGCCCTCGTCTCGTCCACGGGTACTTTTTGGGACACCGTGGTGGTCTGCGCCATGACTGGTCTGGTGCTGGTGAATACCGGGGCGTGGACGACCGGCCTCAAGGGTGCGGCTCTCACCAAGGCGGCCTTCGATCACATACCTACCCTCGGCCCGGTCGTCCTCACAGTCGGCCTGCTCACCTTCGTCTTCTCGACAATCATCGGCTGGTCATACTACGGCGAGAAGGCGGTGGAATATCTCTTCGGGGTAAGGGCTGTACGGCCGTACCGCTGGGCATGGGTGGCTATGGTTCTGGTCGGGTCGGTGAGCACCCTCAAACTCGTATGGAACTTTGCTGACACCGCCAACGCGCTTATGGCCCTGCCCAATCTCGTCAGCTTGGTCCTGCTAAGCGGAGTGGTAGTCTCGGAGACCAGAGAGCACCTGTGGGCCGGGCAGATAGAGCTGATAGAAGGAACCGGCTATGAAGGAGCTACAGACGGCGCGCCCTGAGGTGCGACTGCTCCTTGTGCCCCCGAAGATAGGACGGCGACCCCAATACGCCTGGCCTCAGGGGGCTGCTGCAAAAGCTGGTGTAGGCTTCGCAGAGGCCTAGAGGGTGCAGACTTGTGTCGCCCACCTCCTATTTGCGCTCGCTTCTCGCAGTCGCTGAGGCAACCTTTGCAATAGTCGCTTTACAGACGGGAGTATTCAGTTTGCTCAATTCTGTTTCACGCAGGAAAGAGTAAGGCCCGGAGAATCACCTTGGTCGTCTGTCCCAAACCCGGTGTTGACCTGTACAGGGCCACAAAGGCGTATAAGGTTGAGTGTGTCACCTTTTGTCTGGGAGCGCATCTCCCAGGCGCCGCATAAACTCTTGCAACAGTCTCCTTAGGAGACTGTTGCAAAACCTGAGGCTGGCCGGCCTAAAGCGACGGGGCTGTACAACTGCGGGCCCCGACGCTGGACTGATAAACGTGCCCGGGAGGCCGGAGAGCGACTTTTGCAACAGTCTCCTTAGAAAAAGCGAATGCTCCCTTTAGAGGCCCTCTGGGGACTGTTGGAAGAGCTGGTGCTGGGTTATCCAGTGTGATGGAATGGTACAGCGCTTGGCACCCGATCTTTTGCCTGCCATTGTGTCTGGGGGCCTGGGAAGCGACTTTTGTAACAATCTCCTTTGAAAGAAAGTTGTCCCTCCCTGACCTTCTTCCAAAGTTTCTTTATCCTGTTTCTACCACGCGCGCCCCGCGGCAGCCGGCTGGTAACCCCTGCTGGCTGGGTCAGGTACTCGTGGCCCTACGTCTATGGCGATCTGTGGCACCCTGACGACGGCTGCCGTGGATTGCCGCCCTGCGCCTGCCACGCGAGTCAAGCCCGATTGTTTTTCGTCAGGGCCCCCCGTTTCTTCCGGCCAAGACACTGGCCAGGGCAAGGTCAAAGGGCTTGCTTGTCTCGCATAGTGCATAGTCTACGTCTGCTGCATGTAAGCCATCGCGTATGGCGGTGACGTGGGCAGCAAGCTCTTGCGTGTACTGGCGACGTGCCAAGATAGCGTCGGCAACTATGCTGCGCCCTCCCTCAGGGTCCAGAAAACGCCGCGACCCGGCGAAGGGCAAGGCAATCTCGTCGGGGTGCAGCACGTGCAGGACCAAAACGTCGTGTCCCTTTCGGCGAAAATAGCGCATGGAGCGGATGATGGTTTCCGGAGCGGCCCAGAGGTCGGAGATGAGTACCGTAAGGCCGCGGCGGTCGGCGGCGGCAGCAGCTTCAGCCAGCCCGCCCCCAAAATCGGTTTGCTCGCCTGGCGTGAGGCCGTCAAGTACGTCAAGTAAATGCGCCAGATGCCCGCGCTGGGTCCGCGGCGGCAGGAGCGTGCGCACACGATTGTCGAAAAGCACCAGGCCAGGGGCGTCCCGCTGCTTCCAGGCGACGTAGGCCAGGCCGGCGGCCAACTGGGCACCATAATCTAACTTGTTCGGTCCACTTTGCGGATACGCCATTGAGGCGCTTACGTCCAGCAGTATGTACACGCACAGATTGGTCTCGGCGTCGAACTGTTTGACGAAGTCGCGCTCGGCACGAGCATAGAGGCGCCAGTCAAGGTGGCGCATGTCGTCGCCAGGGGCATACTCGCGATGGTCTGCAAATTCCACGCTAGCGCCGTGGGTTGTGCTGCGGTGCTGACCCGAAAAGTGTCCCTCGACGGCTACCCGACTACGGAGGCGCAGGACTTCCAGGCGCCGCAGGGCGGAAAGGCTTATACCGCGTCGGCCAGCCGCTTGAGGGGCCGCATCGGCGTCAGAGCCATTTGGTGGTTTCCCAGCCATGGAGTCTTCGCCACCAGTTCCGCACAGCAAGCTCCTGCTGCTCGTTTTCTACGGCGCCTGGCCGCCGCGACCGCACAAACTCGATAGCATCCTGGGGAGTGTACCCGCAAGACACCACGTAACATGCCACCACTGTTCCGGCGCGTCCAATGCCTGCGTCACAGTGCACTGCCACCGCTTCATCGCGACCCAGGGCATCCCCAATCACGCCGACGAGTTGTTCTACGACTGCCAGCGACGGCGCAGCCCCGTCGGCGAGGGGCACCCGCACGTGTCTCATGCCCGCGCGGCGAACGCTTAGCGTGGGCGGCGGATACTCATTTAGCGAAATGAGCAGTTTGACCCCCATCCGCGCCAGCCTGCGCACGCCGGCCTCGTCAGGACAAGCAAGCACGGCCAGTCGCCCTGGCAGAATCCAGTCCAGGCCCAGCTCCGGTATGTCGAAGTCGCTTTTCATCGCACCCTTTCAGGCAAAGCCCTTGGAAGGGTTTATCCTCTCGACCGTTTTGCCAGAATCTTCCTGGCATTCTTGCCGGATGCGTCCGATGGCGCTGCGCCGCCCTCAGT